>JAYSPU010000286.1:0-38562 GCA_043721935.1 Bacteroidota bacterium
ATCAAAAGGTAAGCTGAAAAATAAAAGTGCCGGTTAAAAATATTTTTTACCGGCACCTTTTTTATTTTCATTTTGGTTTTTATTTTCTCCTTTTCGCCTCTGTAAAATCATTTTTTTTAAGAACAGAAAATTCTTCCGAAACATCATTTTAAATCCTGCATAAATTGTTCTTTTCAGCAATCTGTGGCAAGAATTTCTTTGGATAAAAATAAAAATGCTTTTATTTGCGCAGATTGATTTGAAAAAATATGGCAAAAAATTTAGTTATAGTAGAGTCCCCTGCAAAGGCAAAAACGATTGAAGGCTATCTTGGAAAAGACTTTGTCGTGCGTTCTAGTTATGGACACGTTCGTGACTTGGTGAAGAGCGGAATGGGGATTCAAATCGAAAATAATTTCGAACCGGTTTATGAAATTAGTCCGGATAAAGTAGAAGTTATTAAAGAGCTTAAGAAACTCACAAAAAAAGCCGAGATGGTATGGCTCGCAACGGATGAGGACCGTGAAGGGGAAGCCATTTCCTGGCATTTATTTGAAACATTGGAGCTTGATGAAAAGCACACACAACGAATTGTTTTTCATGAGATCACCAAAAAAGCAATAACTGAGGCTATAAAAAATCCTCGTTCTATAGATAAGAATTTGGTTGACGCACAACAAGCCAGAAGAATTCTGGATCGTCTTGTTGGATTTGAATTGTCGCCTGTATTATGGAAAAAAGTAAGACCACAACTTTCAGCAGGAAGAGTTCAATCTGTTGCTGTTCGATTAATTGTTGAACGTGAAAGAGAAATTGATGCGCATGCAGTTTCTGCTGCATATAAAGTAAGTGCCATTTTTGACATCAATGGAAAAACATTCAAAGCCGATTTGCCAAAGCGTTTTAAATTACGCGAAGAAGCAGAGGTATTTGTAAAAAGCTGTGTCGGCGCTGATTTCAAAGTAAATGATCTGGAAGTGAAACCCGGAAAGCGAACACCTTCCGCGCCTTTTACAACATCAACGTTACAGCAGGAAGCCTCACGAAAGTTGGGTTATAGTGTTGCACAAACCATGGTGTTGGCTCAGAAATTATATGAGGCCGGAAAAATATCTTATATGAGAACAGATTCAGTAAATCTTTCTCAGGATGCAACGGATATGGCCAAGACAGCCATTCTTACTAATTATGGAAAAGATTATGTAGAGTTACGTCAATATAAAAACAAGATTGCTTCTGCACAGGAAGCTCACGAAGCCATCCGACCAACTGATTTTTCAGTAGAAGAAGCAGGTAATGATGCACGTGAACAACGTTTATATAGCCTGATCTGGAAGCGTGCAATTGCATCACAAATGTCAGATGCTAAATTAGAAAAGACAGTGGTAACCATTGGTAATAGTAAGAACGATGAAAATTTCATCGGCAATGGTGAAGTAATAAAATTTGATGGTTTCCTGAAAGTGTACATGGAAAGTACAGACGAAGAATCTACTGAAGACCAGGACGGATTGTTACCTGTAATGAAAAAAGGCGATGCACTTTCGTTGATTGAATTAACGGCGACCGAACGATATACCAGTCCGCCGGCACGTTACACAGAAGCGTCCCTGGTAAAAAAATTAGAAGAGTTAGGAATCGGTCGCCCTTCTACTTTTGCACCAACTATTTCTACCGTTCAGAAAAGAGGTTATGCAGTAAAAGAAGAGCGACAGGGAAGAGAGCGGATTTATCATGTCATTCGTTTGAAGGATAATAAAGTGTCACATGAAGACAAAACAGAAATTACCGGAGCAGAGAAAAATAAATTATTCCCGACTGACATTGGAATGTTAGTCAACGATTTTCTCGTAGCAAATTTCAAAGAGATCATGGATTTCAATTTCACGGCTTATGTTGAAAAAGAATTCGATGATATTGCGAACGGCCAGTTGAAATGGCAAAAAATGATTTCTGAATTCTACGGACCGTTTCACGGAACAGTAGTCGTTACCGAGAAAGAATCGGAACGAGTAACAGGTGAGCGTATATTAGGAAAAGATCCTGCAAGCGGATTAACGGTACTTGTTCGTGTCGGCCGATTTGGACCAATGGCACAGATTGGCGCACAGGATGAAACTGAAAAACCACGTTATGCGAAATTGAGAAATGAGCAGCGACTCGATCAAATGACACTGGAAGACGCAATGGAGTTATTTAAACTTCCACGACAGTTAGGTCCTTTTGAAGAGCATGAAGTCAATGTATCGATAGGTCGATTTGGCCCGTATGTTCGTTTGAATGATTTCTTTGTTTCGATGAAAAAAGAAGACGATCCATACACCATCACGTATGATCGTGCAGTTGAACTGATTCTTGAAAAGAGAAAAGCAAATGCAGAGAAAATCATTAAGACCTTTGAAGAAGATAAAGAAGTTCAAATCTTAAACGGACGTTGGGGACCTTATGTAGCTTATAAAGACAAGAACATTCGCATTCCAAAAGACAGGGAACCAAAGTCTTTGACACTTGAAGAAATATACGTCATGGCAGAGAATGCACCGCCATCAAAAAAGAAAAAAGTAGCAGTGAAGAAAGCAGTGAAGAAACGTGTATTCAAAGCCAAAAAATAATTTGTTTTAATTAATTAACCAGACACAGAGTGGAATTAGCTGACTTCTTTGAACCATTAGATCCTGCACGTTTTGATCAGTTTGAACAGAGCAAGACCTTAATCGGTCATGTGGTAAGCAAATACACAGCTGCAGATCATTTTCCTTCATATGAAGGATATGATATAGCTATACTCGGCGTTGCAGAAGACCGCGGAGCCGTTCACAACGATGGTTGTGGTCGTGCACCGGATATTATTCGCGAGAAACTCTACGCATTAAAATTAGCCAGGTATCCTTATAAGATTGTAGACCTTGGTAATTTGAAATTAGGCTTGACGCTAAACGATACTTACTCAGCAGTCAGTATGATATTAGTTGAGCTGTTGAAAGCAAAAATACTTCCTGTCATCATTGGTGGAAGTCAGGATTTGACCTATGCACAATACATAGCCTATCAAAAACTGGAAGAAACAATCAACATTGTATCAGTCGATGCATCGTTTGACTTAGGTAATACAGATGATCCTGTTCATGCCAATTCATATCTTGGGAAAATAGTACTGCACGAACCGAACTTCCTTTTCAATTTCAGTAACATCGGATATCAAACCTATTTTGTCGGACACGAGCAAATTGAATTGATGGAGCGTTTGTACTTTGATGCTTATCGGCTCGGACAAGTGAGACAAGACGTAGAAGAAGCAGAACCAATTGTGCGAAATGCTGATTTGCTTTCATTTGATGTCACTGCAATTCGCCAGAGCGATGCACCGGGAAATGGAAATGCATCACCGAATGGATTCAATGGAGAAGAAGCATGTCGTATCGTACGCTATGCAGGAATGAGTGATAAGCTCTCCAGTTTTGGAATTTACGAGGTAAATCCATTGTTTGATCATCATGATCAAACGTCACATCTGGCAGCACAAATGATTTGGTATATGATGGATGGATATTACAACCGCAAACAAGATGTTCCGTTGAAAAACAAAAGCGGATTTATCAAATACAGAGTGCCTATTAAAAAAGACGATCAGGAAATTGTTTTCTATAAAAGCAGTAAGAGTGATCGGTGGTGGATGGAAGTTCCATTTGCAACTAATAAAGTTCGTTTCCAACGTCACCATTTGATTCCTTGTTCGTACAGAGATTACGAAACTGCTTTGAAGGAAGAAATGCCTGAACGATGGTGGCAGGCTTTTCAGAAAATCAGTTGAAAATTTATATGGGTTCACTATGTTCATTAGATCTTTTTCCCGACTATAATTTGGTTGGCAAGATGAAGATCTCTCCATGATCTACAATCATTTACAAAGGTTACACTATCATTTGTTGGAACAATTCTGAATTCCTTTCAGTATAACCTCTAAAGGAGCATTTAAATTAACAGTTGTGGAATGAATAAATTTTGTTTTCAAATTTAATTTTTCATTACTTTACCCGCTCCAGGAAATTAAAAACTCGAATAATCAGGCAATCGGAACGATGCACAAAACGCTTACTAAGTTTGTATTATCAATTTTGTTTTTGACAGGCGGAGTTGCCATTGCGCAACAAGATCCCCAGTTTAGTCAGAACATGTTTACCCGATTATCTGTTAATCCCGGATTTGCAGGAGCAAGCGAGGCTATTTGCGGTACTTTATTATATAGAAACCAATGGACAGGATTCGGTGGAGAGCCGAAGACAATGTTGTTTACAGCAGATATGCCGATTGAGATATTACACGGAGGTGTAGGACTTGCGGTTCATGTTGCAGATCAATTGGGAGCCGAAAAGAATTTAAATATCCGCGGTATGTATGCATACCGAATGGATTTAGGAGCAGGACGTTTAGGAATAGGAGCAGATTTCGGATATCATCAGAAATCGATCGACGGAAGTAAGTTTGTATTTAATGATGCCGGTGACAATAACATCCCAACCGGCAACGTTAGTGGTGGAAGTTTCGACTTGGGATTGGGACTTTATTACAATACTGAAAAGCTCTACATAGGCCTTTCAACATCACATCTTCAGGAGGGAAAGATCAATTACAACAATACCGATTCAAAGCTAGCTAGACATTACTACCTCATGGCAGGATACAGTTTGGATTTAACATCATCACTTACATTAAAGCCGATGGTCCAGTTAAAATCCGATGCTGTTTCTACACAGGCAGATTTCAATACAAATCTGATGATTAACAATCGGTTTTGGGTAGGAGCTTCGTATCGTTTACAAGATGCAATTGTGTTATTAGGTGGACTGGAAATCATCCCAAATCTTAAGCTTGGATATTCGTATGATTTGACAACATCAGACATTCGGACGTATAGTAGCGGAACACATGAGATTATGATTGGCTATTGTTACAAGCCGTCAACAGTAATAAAGCGTCAATTCCACAGGAATGTAAGATTCTTGTAAGAATTGCATAGGTGGGAAAAATATATCGCTTAGATTTGGTGAAACCAATGATGTAGCCTGACGTTAGAAAAGGTTAAATCTGGTATTCAAGTATTGAGTTAATAGAAACGTTATTACGAAACCCATAACATTCATCTTATAAAAATGAATTTCAAGACCTTAGGAGTAAAAAAGTGCAGCTTTATTTATTCCATTGTCCTGTTGGTCTTGACGGCCTGCGGCGGCGGAAACAAAGGAGAGCTCACCGGCGTTCTTCAACGTGAAAAGTGGTATCAGGCTGATCCGTACGGAATGGTCTTCATTCCATCAGGGTCTTATACAATGGGACCAAGTGATCAGGATGTACCTTATGCCGTTACCTCTCAAGGTAAGACCATAACACTTCCTGCCTTTTACATGGATAATACCGAAATTACAAACAATGAATATCGCCAATTTGTTTATTGGGTGCGGGATTCATTAGCGCACAGGTTAATTGGTGGCGAACACATCATCGACGAAGGTGAATATGGCGAGCGAATCAACTGGCGAGCTAAAATCAAATGGAATGATGAGCAAAACGATGAGACCTTGGCTGAATTGTTTTTGCCGGAAACTGAGCGTTTTTATCGTCGTAAAGAAATTGACACGCGTAAATTAAATTTTGAATATTATTGGATCGACCTTCGTGCAGCTGCACAACGTGAAAATCGTGATCAGGGTATGCGTGATCGTTCTGTATTTATAAAGAAAGACGTTATTAATGTATATCCGGACACGTTGGCTTGGATCCATGACTATACGTATTCATTCCATGATCCATTAACACAAATGTATTTCTGGCATCCGGCTTATGATGATTATCCTGTCGTTGGTGTAAACTGGAAACAATCACGTGCTTTCTGTATTTGGAGAACACAATTACTCAATGGTTATCTTGCTGAAAGCGGTTCTGCTTTTGCTCAGGATTACCGTTTGCCTTCAGAAGCAGAATGGGAATATGCAGCACGTGGCGGACTCGATTTTTCACCATATCCTTGGGGAGGTCCGTATATCCGTAACAGTCGTGGCTGTTTCTTAGGAAACTTCAAACCAATGCGTGGAAATTACATGGATGATGGTGGTGTTTATACTGTAAAAGCTACTTCTTATTGGCCAAATGATTATGGTTTGTATTGTATGGCCGGAAACGTTTCCGAATGGACAAGCAATGCATTTGATGAATCTGCTTACAGTTTCACGCATGACATTAGTACAAATTATGAGTACGAAGCAAAAGAATCTGATCCACCATCATTAAAGCGTAAAGTACTTCGCGGAGGTTCATGGAAAGATGTTGCGTACTATCTCCAAACGAGTGCTCGTACTTATGAATATCAGGATACTTCAAAATGTTACATCGGATTCCGTTGTGTCATGAGCTTCCTGGGTCGCGACAAAATTGACTATTAATTAATTACCAGTTCTGACGCTAGTTTTTTTTCCCGAATCCCAACGGGAAAAGAAGCTAACTCGATTATCTAACCAAATATCTATCTCAACTAACCAAATTAACTATGGGACTTAGCGAATTAACACAAGGGAAAAAGTTTAAAAATTTCATGGCGAAGCTTTACGGATGGGGAGCTGCGATCGTGATTGTTGGTGCCTTATTTAAAATCCAACACTGGCCATTTGCAAGTTTCTTTCTTACATTAGGATTAAGTACGGAAGCCGTGATTTTCTTTTTCTCAGCATTCGAGCCACCACACGAAGACGTAGATTGGTCTTTGGTATATCCTGAACTTGCAGGAATGGACAATGAGGACCATGGAAAAGGTAAAAAGAAGAAGGCTGTTGATGGCGTTGCACAACAACTTGACCGCATGATGGCTGAAGCTAAAATAGGACCTGAATTATTAGAAAGTTTAGGGTCCGGTTTACATGCATTAGGTGATTCTACCAGCAAACTGGCAGATATGACAGATGCTTCTGTTGTCACAAACGATTATGTGAAGAATGTTTCCAAAGCATCTCAATCGGTTAGTGAGATGACGAATTCATACACGAAAGCTGCAACTGCCATTGATCAACTTTCTTCATCAACTGAAGAAGTAAGAATCTATAAAGATCAGGTAATGGCAGCTGGTAAAAACCTGGCAGCCCTTAATGCTGTTTACGAACTTCAATTACAGGATAGTAATGAGCATTTGAAACAAACAGGCAAGTTCTACGATGGTATCAATGAACTTATGCAAAACCTCAATTCATCACTTGATGATACGAAGAAATATCGTGAAGAGATTACTATGCTCGCGAAAAACCTATCTCAGCTCAATACTGTTTACGGAAATATGCTTTCTGCAATGACCGTTCGTGGTTAATCTGTTGTTCACTATTCTCTAACCAAAAAAACACAGATCAATTATGGCAGGTGGAAAACTAAGTCCAAGGCAAAAGATGATCAACATGATGTACCTCGTGTTGACAGCCCTTCTGGCACTAAACGTAACGAAAGAGGTTATCAACGCCTTCGTTACCATTAATCAAAGTGTATTATTATCAAAAGAAAACATAGACAAAAAAAATAAAAACACGTATGCTGCTTTTGCTCAGGCAATGACGGTTGATGCAACAAAATTCAAAGCAGTAAACGATAAGGCAGAAGGAGTTCGTAAAGGGGCTGACGATTTGGTGAAATATATCGAAGATCTGAAAATTGAGATGATAAGAGAAACGGATGAGATTAAAGAAGGAGTTCCCACTCCGGAACTACCGGATGTTGAACGTAAAGACGATTATGATACTCCAACCCACATCATGGTAGGTAGTGATCAAAATGGTCAGGGTGCAAAAGCTACTGAATTGAAAAAGCACCTTGAGGATTTCAAGAAAATCATCGTGGCAAATGCACCGGTAGGTACAGAAGAAGATTACAGGAAAAGAATGGATGAATTGTTAAAGACGAAGAATCCTGAAAAACCGGAAGACGGAAAGCGTACATGGGAAATGCTGAACTTTTATCACAATCCTGTTGTTGCAACTGTCGCTCTCCTTACCAAATTTCAAAGTGATGTTCGGAATGCTGAGTCACAGGTTATAGACGAGTTAATAAGTTCAGTCGATAAAAATATTATTAAACTGGATAAGTTAAATGCAAAGGTAATTCCAAGCAGCACAGTCGTTACGATTGGTAGTGACTTCCAGGCTGATGTGTTTCTTTCAGCTACTTCTTCTACAATGGCTCCTGAAGTATTCATTGGTGCTACTTATGATTCAGTTAAGAAAGAAATGCGTGGTGGAAATGATAAACCACTTCCTGTTGAAGGTGGATATGCTAAATACAGCGATCGTCCGGGCTCTGAAGGAGAGAAAAAATGGGGTGGTGTCATTCGTGTTAAAAAACCGGATGGATCATACGACCACTTTCCATTTCAATCTTCTTACGTAGCACAGAAACCAAATTCTGTTGTTGCTGCCGAACAAATGAACGTGTTGTACATCGGAGTAGATAATCCAATGGCAATCTCTGTTCCGGGTGTATCTAACGATAAAGTAAAAGTTACTATCAATGGATCAGGCGGAACGTTTCGTCCGAATCCTGAGAAAGGCGGAGGTCACTATATGGCAACGGTTTCAACAGTTGGAAAAGCAACAATTACCGTATCTGCTGAAATTGGTGGTAAAGTATTGCCAATGGGAACATTTGACTACAGAGTTAAACGTGTACCGGATCCGGTAGCGGAAATTTCAAATAGTCGTGGTGGAGGTATTCAGAAAAGTCTGCTTGCTGCAGGCACGCTGATTCCGAAACTGGATAACTTCGACTTCAATTTGTTCTTTAAAATTACAGGATTCAAGTGTACCATCATTCCACGTGGTAAGGATCTGTTGGAATACGAAGCACAAGGAAATACATTGACACAGCCAATGCGTGATGCAATTGCAAAACTGCGTACAGGTGACAAAGTATTCTTTGAGTACATTAAAGCAAGAATGGACAAAGGCGATCCATCGATCCGTAGTCTTGGATCGTTAGGTTTCACCATACAATAAGTTTAACAAACCAAAGGAGGAAAAATGAAGTCCCGTATCTTATTTGTGATCGTTTTGTCGCTACTAAGCGAATTGGCGTTGTCGCAAAACAACATGGGAGTATTGGATGGTGTTTACGTTAAAGAAAACACCATTACCCGCCAAGTGATTCCTTATCCGTATTTACGTGAGGCCGATGTAATGTGGTCAAAACGTGTATGGCGAATCATCGACTTGAATGAAAAAATCAATCTTCCTTTACGTTATCCGAACAGTAAGCAAACGGCTGATCGTAAGAACCTGATTGATATCATCATCGATGCCATCACGGAAGGATCTCTCACAGCCTATAGTTATGAGGAGGATGAGTTTACTAAACCCATAACCTTTAAGGAGATTGAAAAAAGAGGCGGCTCCCGTATTGATACAACACGACTAACTCGACCCGATCCTCCATACGATGAATACGACACTGTTATTGCGCGTGATTTTAACCGCGATAAAGTAATTGGTTATCGTGTGAAAGAAGATTGGTTCTTCGACAGACAGCGTTCGGTAATGGATGTTCGCATCATTGGCATTGCTCCTGTAATATTTGCAATGGATGAAAAAGGCGATATCCGTGAAGGTAACTTCCGAATTCCATTGTTCTGGGTGTACTATCCTGAAGCTCGTAAATTGTTTGCAAACAGCGAAGTATTCAATCGTGAAAACGATGCTGAACGCCGTTCGTTTGATGACATATTCCAGAAACGATTGTTCAGTAGTTTTATCTATAAAGAATCAAACGTGTACGACCGTCGTATCGAAGACTATAAAACAGGTCTGAGTGCATTGCTGGAGTCTGAACGAATTAAAGAACAGATCACCAACTTTGAACACGATATGTGGGAGTATTAAAGTTAAAAAGTAAAAGTCAAAATATAAGCGAAGGCTGCAGAATTAGTTCTGCAGCCTTTGTTGTTTTATCAGGTTTTTCCATTGCTCAATAGCAATCTGTTTTTTTTGATTCGATAATTTATAATTAGTAATGCACTTCAGCGAAAATGAAAAGTCAACCAATTTTCTTTATAGTATACTTTTCCTTTTTTTTATTATAAAGAGAAATTTTAAAGTGGAATCTTCTTTTTGTATTTTATTTTCTCCCTGTCGTCTGAAAGTAAAAAAAGAAATAAAAAAATGTGACGATTTTAATTCACCTTATTTTTAAAATCTAAATGTTTTTATTTAAGGTAAAGTTAAAAGTATTAGCAGTTAAAGTGAACTTCCTACTTAGGGCAACCGAAGTGAAATGAAGAATAAGTTCACTTCATATATTTGATAATTTGTCTGAAAGGAGTTATCGTTTTTACCTCTTAAAAGTGCACTTCTACCGAGGGTTTTTCTTATAGAGATATCAATTTTTATTTTCTGCATTAATCCAATCTGAAAAGACGCAGTCTGATAATCATTTGGTTGGAAGTATGAAGAGTTTTATTGAAGCCCTGAATCTTCATTTCCCATAACATGTTTAAGATTTACCATTGTGACTGAAACGAAAAAAAGACCCGGTAGAATTTAAAGTGATAAGTCTTTTCTGAAAACTAAAATTATCGAATACAAAATAATTTCAATCTAACCTTTAAACGTAAAATCCAATGAAAAAAAGTACCATTAAGCCACTGTTGGTAAAAATACTAATGGTGATTACAATTGCATCTGCTTCGCTTCTATCTGCGAGTGCTCAGATGATGAATCAATGTAATTCGCATTTCTTTTACGGTCCGGATTCTGCAGCTAACTCCGCTCAATTCATGGCTTCGAACAACGGGCCCGGAGCAACATTTGCGTGGGATTTTGGAGATGGAGGAACTGCAACTACTGCTTATGCAAGACACACCTATGCCGGTCCGGGAACTTATTATGTATGTTTAACTGTTGTTCGATCTGACAGTGCCGGAGCTCAACTTTGCACAAGCACACATTGTGATAGTGTGCGTTTTCTTCCACCGCCACCGCCACCAACACCGGTATGTAATGCTCATTTCATCTCCAGAAATGGTATGATGGGGTCTTCTTCTTTAAATTTCTTTGCAGCACAAAACGCACCGGGTACAACTTATGCATGGGATTTCGGAGACGGATCAAGCGGAACAGGTGAAAATCCGTCTCACACTTATGCTGCTGCAGGAAGTTATTATGCTTGTTTAACAGTAACTACGAATGATCCTTCAGGAGCAACATTATGTTCAGCGAACTGGTGTGACAGTGTTCATGTTCAGGCGCCACCGCCACCACCGGCACCACATTGTAACGCTCACTTCTTTTACTTCTCACTGGATACCACAGCAAATGTTGTATTTGCAGGAATGAGAAATTGGCCAAATGCTCAATATAGCTGGGATTTAGGTGATGGCTCTACAGACACTGGTCGTGTTGTTCATCATTCTTATTCAGCTAATGGTGTCTATAATGTTTGTATGACCGTATCTACTTATGACTCAACAGGTGTGATGTTATGTACTGCGAGCTGGTGTGACAGTGTTCGTACAGGCAGACCACGATTCCATCATTTTCATCACAATGGAAATATGGGCCATCACGATAATCATCGGTTTGGAAATGTAAATGACGCATCACAATTGGATGAGTCTGGTGCTTCTCCAACAGCTGTTTTCTTTCCTAATCCTATGAATGAAAAAAGTGTTTTGCATTTGGAAAATTTTGCAAGTGACATTACTGTAAAAATAATGGATCAATCAGGACGTATAGTTTCTGAAAAATCAGGACAGTCCAACGGCGACATCAGTTTGGATCGAAATGCAATGCATGCAGGAATGTATTATTATACCGTTACTTCTGGCGGGGAATTCATTCAGGGGAAATTTATTATACAATAATTTGTAGGAAGGTTAAAATTAAAACAGCCCCGCTTTTAGTTGGGCTGTTTTATTTTTAATTAATTTTTATCCTGTATTCTAAATATTCTTGACTTGCCAAACTTTGAATGGTACTTCCTTTAAGACTGTGTTTTTTTGTCACAAATTTTAAAAGCATAAAGAGTCCAAGCGATGATGAATCAATGTAATTCGTCGGGTTGTATTATGAAAAAATATTTGTGAGATAGTATGCCAAAAGTTTAAAGCAGTCCCGTCTCATCTGCCTTTTAACTTGCCACTTGTACTTTGTCACTTGAAAAAAGTGGTCCCACCAGGACTCGAACCTGGATCAAAGGTTTCGGAAACCTTCATACTATCCGTTGTACTATAGGACCGGAGAGTGGCAAAAGTATTAATTCTTCGTTTCAGCAAAAAGACAATCTATGTTTAATCTCCTCCTTTATGTTTACTACGAAAGGAAATAATCAAAGGCACACCGGAAAAATCATACTTATCACGAATTTTATTTTCAATAAACCGCTTGTATGATTCATTGATGTATTGTGGTAAATTACAAAAGAATGCAAATTGAGGAGTATGAGTCGGTAGTTGTGTGATGTATTTTATCTTTATATACTTTCCTTTAATTGTAGGCGGCGGAGTGTTTTCAATAAGGGGTAACAGGAATTCGTTTAACTCCGATGTCTTTATTTTTTTAATTCGGTTTTCATAAACGCGAACAGCTTCTTCCAGTGCTTTGAATACACGTTGCTTGGTATTTACTGATGTGTAAACAATGGGCACATCAGAGAAAGGTGCAAGTTTTGCTCGAATCTTTTCACTGTACTTAGTTGTCGTATCATTTTCTTTCTCCATCAAGTCCCACTTGTTGACGACGATAACAACACCTTTGTTATTTTTTTCTATCTGATGAAAAATGGCAAGATCCTGGGCCGTAATTCCGTTTTGTGCATCCAGCATTAAAAGGCAAACATCCGCGTCTTCAATTGATCGAAGTGAACGGAGTACTGAATAAAATTCCAGATCTTCTTTTACTCTCGCTTTGCGTCGAACGCCTGCTGTGTCAATCAAAAGAAAGTCGTGACCAAATTTGGAGTAGCGTTGATGAATAGAATCACGTGTTGTTCCTGCAAGAGGAGTTACAATGCTTCGTTCTTCACCGGTTAACATGTTGAGTAAAGAAGATTTTCCAACATTCGGTTGTCCGATGATGGTGAAGCGTGGAATGTTTTCAGGATATTCTTCGAACTCTTTTGGTAATACTTTTATTACGTCGTCCAGTAACTCACCTGTTCCACTTCCATTGATTGCAGAAATGCAATACGGATCGCCTAAACCGAATTGATAGAATTCGGCCGACTGCGCAATACGTTGTGGATTATCAACCTTATTACAAATAAGAAAAACTTTCTTGCCTGATTTCCTGAGCATTTTGGCTACTTCTTCATCCAGATCTGTTATTCCTAATTCAACGTCTACAACGAACATAATGATGTCTGCTTCGTCAATGGCCATTTCAACCTGAGTACGGATTGCGCCTTCAAAAACATCATCAGAACCACGTACATATCCACCGGTATCGATGACAGAAAACTTTTTTCCGCACCATTCCACATGACCATAATGACGGTCACGGGTAACGCCGGATTGCTCATCAACAATCGCATTACGTGTTTCGGTAAGACGATTGAATATCGTCGATTTCCCTACATTGGGACGACCTACAATGGCGACGACTGTTGACATTTTCTTTGAATTTTAGTGGCTGGAATATCGTTGCTGATAAGTGACGATAGGGATGAGAGAGTACACCCATCCGGGGTCATAAACGGGAAAACAGACGACTCTGTACCGCTATTCATATCATTTAGACAATAAAGGCCATAAATGAGTGATAATTAAAAGAGCCGATAAAAATCGGCTCCTTTGTAGGTAGCGGGGACAGGACTCGAACCTGTGGCCTTTGGGTTATGAGCCCAACGAGCTACCAACTGCTCCACCCCGCACTGTATGGTTGAAGAAGCACCGCTTCTTTTTTGCTTTTAATTACCATTTTCAGACTGTTGCACCGATTAAACACTTAATTTCGTGCATTCTGAATTTGGGTCTGCAAAGATAGGATTTGTTTTTTACTTTACTAATTAAATAGAAAAAATATGGAGCATAAGGCAGGGTTCGTAGCCATCATTGGGAAGCCAAATGTTGGGAAATCAACACTTTTAAACCGATTATTGAAGGATAAGTTGTCGATTGTAAGTGCTAAGGCTCAAACAACTCGTCAACGGATTAAAGGAATTTTAAACCATGACGAGTACCAGATTATTTTTTCGGATACTCCTGGAATTCTGGAACCGCATTATTTATTGCAGGAAAAAATGATGGACCATGTTGCGGCTTCCCTACAAGATGCAGATGCAGTCGTATTCGTTTGTGATTTGGAAGAGAGTTACATGAATCCTGAACTCATTACAAAGTTGTCTGCGATAAAAGTTCCATTGCTTGTCGTCATAAATAAATCAGATCTGTCAGAACAAAATGAAATCGGCAAATTGGTAGCAGGTTGGAAAAAACACTTGAAGCCTTTTGCAATCATTCCGGTTTCAGCGCAGAATGATTTTAATTGCAATAAAATTGTTGAAACGATTCTGGAAATTTTGCCTGCTTCTCCTGCTTATTTTAGCAAAGATGAAATCAGCGATGCGAATCTGCGTTTCTTTGCATCTGAAATTATCAGAGAGAAAATTTTCATGCATTATCAACAGGAGATACCATACTCTAGTCAGGTCGTCATTGAAAAGTTTCAAGAGAAGCCTGATATTACAGCAATCACTGCACTTATTTTTGTTGAGCGTGATTCTCAAAAAGGGATATTAATCGGTAGAGGCGGAGAAAGTTTAAAGCGTGTAGGAACTGAAGCACGTAAGGATCTTGAAAAATTTCTTGGACGAAAAGTTTTTTTAGAATTGCTTGTTAAAGTTGAGAAAGACTGGAGAAAGAATGAAAATAAGTTAAAAAGGTTTGGCTACACATCATAATCAGGTATGCGATTGTTTAAAAAAATAGCAGCGATTTTCGGGCTTATCATCGTAACCTTAGCAGTTTTGGTTTATATTTTTATTGAGACGCAAAAACCACTTTACGATGGAACAATAGCGTTAGCCGGCTTCAATTCAAAGACAACCATTTACTATGACACCTATGGAATACCTCATATTTATGGGGAAAATTCTACCGATGTTTTCAGAGCGCTAGGTTACATTCATGCGCAAGACCGCCTCTTTCAAATGGAATTAGTGCGACGTGTAGCATCGGGTCGCTTATCTGAAATCTTTGGAAGTTCTATGATTCAAACGGATCAGTTTTTTCGGATGTTGGGATTCAATAAGCAAGCGGAAAAATTAGCAAAAGAATTTGATCAGGACGATGATGAAGAATGGAAGACTGAAGCACGAGCTTATGTTGATGGTATCAACGAATATGTAGAAAAAAGAAATCGGCGACTTGAATTTAAATTATTAGACATACCGACTGAGAAGTATTCGATAAATGACATTTATCTAATTGTCAGTTATATGGCGTTTAATTTTCAAATGGGATTTCGAACGGATCCATTGTTAACTCAAATTCAACACTCACTCGGGAATAAATATTTAGTGGATTTGGGATTGCCTGCTGAATTATTGGCAATGGATAGCGTCTTAAAAACACAATCTGTATCTGTTACTTCAAGTATTGACAAAATAATTTCAACGTTACCTGTTCCTGTATGGATGGGAAGTAACGCTATCGTCATCGGGCCTGATTTAAGTGCATCAGGAAAGGCGCTTCTTGAAAATGACACTCACATCGGACTACAACAACCTGCAGTCTGGCACGAAGCATATTTGAATTATCCCGGGTTTCGTTTTTATGGAAGTTTCCTTGCCGGATTTCCATTTGCGCCATTGGGTCACACTCTGCATCATGGCTGGGGCATTACGATTCTGGAAAATGACGACCTTGATTTTTTTGTTGAAACAACATTGAAATCGGATAGCAATGTTATAATCTTCAACGATACCATTGAGCGCATGGAAAGCAGAGAAGAAATAATCAAAGTAAAAGACAGCGCCGATGTTAAATTCATAGTTCGGACAACGCATCATGGTCCGATTTGCAGCGATATAGTGCCGGATATAAGAAACGTTACGCATAAGCCGGTTTCCATTAGCTGGACGTTTTTAAAAGTGCATAATAATCTTCCTTCTGTAACATGGGGAATGGCGCATGCATGTAATATGGATGAATTCAGAAAAGCTGTTTCAGATATTGGCGCTCCCGGATTAAACATTTTATATGCAGATGCTGACAATAATATTGCTTGGTATTCAGCTGCAAAGTATGTTCAGCGAACACCGGGAACGCATTCCAATGTTTTTCTGGATGGAAGTGGTTCGCAAGAATGGAAAGGGTATTATGATTTTGATGTAAACCCGAAATCCGAAAATCCTGTAGTTGGATATCTCTTTTCAACTAATACAGCTCCATCTCCTGACAGCGCTTCTTTTTTCCCCGGATATTATTTACCTCAGGATCGTTTCCTTCGCGTGAATCATTTGCTGCGCGAAAAGAAAAAATTTAAAAGAACGGATCTTGAGACAATTTCATTGGATGTTATAAACCCGGTGGCAGGTAAAGTTTGCGAGAACATGGTATCCCGCATGCCAAGTGCTGTTGTGTTGAAAACACAAATGCATGAACGCGCTTTTAGTATTTTAAGTTCCTGGAATGGCTCACATAAAATTGATGATACTGCACCGGTAATTTATTACAAGTTATTGTATCATGTTTTAAAAAATACATTCGCCGATGAATTGGGTGAAAAAGATTTTGAATCATTTTTAAAAACTCATTTATTGAAAACGGCTTTACCGGGATTAATGCAGAATGACAGTTCAGTGTGGTGGGATAATGTAAAGACAATTAAAATTGAGACTGAGCCTAAGATACTACAGGCTGCATTTGACACTACGATAACAGAGTTGATTGCACAACTCGGGTTTAATCCGGATAAATGGAAATGGGGAGATGTTCATCAAATTGAATACGAACATCCGATCGGAAAACAAAAGCCATTCAATAAACTTTATAACATCGGTCCTTTTCCAACGTGGGGAGGAATGGAGACTGTAAACAATCAAAGTTTTGACATGAACGGTATAGGTAAATATAAAGTAAACCTTTCTCCCGGTGTACGTAGAACTCTTGATTTTGCTGATCCGGAAAATGCTACCAGCATCATTCCAAGCGGTGAATCAGGAAATTTTACTGTGCGCTATTATAGAAACCAGGCAAAAATGTATATTAATGGTCGATTCAGAAAAGAGATGATGAACGATCAGGAAATTAAAAAAACGTGCAAGAACGTTTTAATCATTACTCCTCAAAAATAAAAAGATGAAAAAATTGTGGTTGTTGTACTCGCTGTTTATTGTGAAATCAGTTTTCGCTCAGGAGAATGTTACGATATCAGGACTCTTACCCGTAAAGACAGGGAAAGTGATTGTCGCTACTGATCTGACCTACCTCGAAAAGAAAGGAGAGCAAACAGAAGGTGTTATTACTGATGGTGCTTTTCATTTAACCTTTAAGGTGGATCGGGATCGGATCGTTAAGCTCAATTCTGAATTTTTTTCCATCCCATTATATGTCGAAAGTGGAAGTGACTTAAGTGTTTCTTTTGTCGATAAAGGGAATAATACTTTTGCTTTACAACTCACGGGTAAAAGTTCTTCTGAAAATCTTTTCCTCCAGCGTTTTTTTTCTACAAACAATTTATCGTTCAATGACTCGGTGAATAAGGTCAGAATGTTGTCAATGTCTATCGATCAATTTGAAAGCGCCATCTTCAATGACAAAAAGGAGCAGCTGGCAAGTTTTAAAAACGATTCTGACCGCGCCGGATTCAGTTCTACATTTAACAGGCTCATGGAAAATGAAATCAGTTACCATTATTGGCAGTTGCTTTATTCGTATCCGATCAATCGTGCCAATCAGGATTCAAAAATATTAACTGTGACACCGTTGCCGGATTTGATGTTGGAAAATTTTTCCAATGTGAAAATCAGTAATGAAGAAGCAATGGTGAATGAGTCGTACAGAGAATTTTTAAAGTACTATATTATTTATGCTACGTCTAAGTCAAATGGGTTTAATAAGTTCACAGACTTTTCCGTTTCTGCTGATAGAAAAACTGCAATAGCAAAAGAGAGATTGCAAGGTGTCGTTTTCACTTATTGGTTAGCTCGTTTTACCCTGGATGAATGTGAGCGATTAAGCCCGTATGCAGTTAAAAAATTATTAACGATGCTGAAAGATGCGGACAAGGAAAAGCACTTTCTCGAAATTGCAAATGAAGTTTGTGGTCCTCGATTAACGGCAGCAGCAGAGCCGGCCACCACTAAAAAAGACGAAGGAAAAGCAACAGCTTCTGAAAGTGAAGGATTGGATTTAACAGATCTCAATGGTAAAAAAGTGTCCTTGTCTGACTTCAAAGGAAAAGTTGTTTACATCGATTTCTGGGCAAGCTGGTGCGGACCATGCAGAGCTATGATGCCTGCTTCGAAAGAAATGCACGAGCAGTTAAGTGAAAAGGAAAAAAATCAAATTGTGTTTCTGTATATTTCCATTGATGCAAATTCAGAGGCCTGGAAAAAAGGAATTCAGGACATGCAGATTCAAGGAGTGAATGTCATTTCTCCGGGTAACTGGTCATCAAAAGCATGTTCCTATTTTCAAATCAATAGTATTCCACGTTATATGATCATGAATAAAAAAGGTGACATCGTAGAGTTCAATGCTAAGCGACCGATTGATCCGACGCTTCTGTTGGATTTGAAAAAATTGGCGGATCAATAGCTGAATATGTTTTCTTCAATTAAATGATCAGTGACAATTAACTACCTCAATTATCGTTCATAGTATCAAACCATATAAAAATGAAAAAGTCAATAGTAGTTTTTAGTTTGTTTGCACTTTTTGTCTTCATAGCGAATGCGCAAAAAATCGATGCATCTAAAGTTCCTGCATCAGTAAAAGAATCTTTTGAAAAACAATTTCCCGGAATCAGTCCGAAATGGGAAATGGAGAAGGGTAAGTATGAAGCAGGATTTAAGTCCAATGGCAAAACAATGTCGGCTTTGTTTGAAACGAATGGTGCATTGAGCGAAACAGAAGTCGATATTAAAACAGCTGAACTCCCTGTAGGTGTATTGGCTTATGTAAAAGAACATTACTCAGGTAAATCAATTAAGGAATCTGCTAAAATTACCAAAGCGGATGGCACGGTTAATTATGAGGCAGAAGTAGATGGAAAGGATGTCATCTTCGATAGTACAGGAAAATTTTTGAAAGAAATAAAAAATTAAAGAGCATAAAAAAGAGGCTCTCTCAAAAACCTAAGATTGAACTGAAAAATTTCAGGTTCTTTACTAAGTTTATTTCGCCCCGGGGATGAAAGTATCATGAGACGATACTCAGAATATTTCTCCCGGATAAGAATCAAAATAAATAGAGGCAATTTCAAAAGCTTGAGATTGAACTGAAAAAAAGCAGGCTCATTTTTAAATACAATTCGCCCCGGGGCTGAATATAACTTGATTGGATGATCAAATTTTTTTCTCCCAATTACGAAATTTCTATATCTCAAACATGTCGCAAATCTGCCGCTGTGAAGTCTTTTCCATGCAATTTTTCCCCTGGTTTTTCCCCTTTGCATGAACCCCAATTCAGGGCTATTCAATTAAATGATCAAAGAACTCACTTTCAAAAATAATGTACAATCACTTATTTGATAGTTAATTGTTGATGGATTTTATTTTAACCGGAAGCATTATCGGTTAAAGTTAACCTTTATGAATTGATCAGAATTTTTAGTCGGTGCATTTCCCTTTCAGGTAAACTGTTAAATCCTCGGGATATTTTCTGATAAGATCATCCACTAATTATAATCAGGTTGCCATTTTAAAGTGCTTTTGGAGAAGGCATCCAGAGGGTTAAAAAAAAGAGGCTGTCAAAATGTAATTTTGAGACAGCCTCTTTTTTGTCTACTAAATAATTAAGCTAATTCCATTTCACTTTTCTTCGATGACTTCTTAGCGCCACTGTGAAAAGCTTCCTGAATTTTTTCAACGAAGTTTAATTCTTCCCAAGGAAATAATTTCACTTTTACGCGTACTTCATTATCTTTTCCTTTGTTGAAGATTTTTTCTTTGACTTCCGTCTTTCTTCCCATGTGACCATAAGAAGCCGTTTCAAGATAGATTGGAGTTCGAAGTTTGAATCGTTGTTCAATTGCATATGGACGCATATCGAAAATGGCTCTCACTTTTTTACCAATTTCTCCGTCAGACAAGCCTACTTTCGCTGTTCCATACGTATTGATATATAAACCTACCGGTTCAGCAACACCAATTGCGTATGCAACTTGTACCAATGCTTCGTCGCAAATACCTGCAGCAACAAGATTCTTTGCAATGTGACGTGTTGCATAAGCTGCAGAACGGTCAACTTTGGAAGGATCTTTTCCTGAGAATGCACCACCACCATGAGCACCTTTTCCACCGTATGTGTCTACGATGATTTTACGACCGGTTAATCCTGTGTCACCATGTGGGCCACCGATTACAAACTTACCGGTCGGGTTGATATGGTATTTAATTTTATCATTGAACATTACCTGAATCCGTTTTGGTAATTTTTTCATTACACGGGGAATCAGAATATTGATCATATCGTCTTTAATTTTTTTCAACATAGCAGCATCTTTATCGAAGTCGTCATGCTGTGTAGAAATTACAATCGTGTCAATACGGACAGGTTTGTGATCGTCTGTATATTCAATTGTAACCTGTGATTTTGCATCCGGACGAAGATAAGTCATCTGCTTATTTTCACGGCGGAGTTGTGCTAGCTCACGCAACAGTGTATGAGCAAGCTCTAGAGGCAAAGGCATGTAATTGTCAGTTTCACGGCAAGCGTAACCGAACATCATTCCCTGATCACCTGCACCTTGTTTCCAAGGATCTGTTTTTTCAACACCGCGATTGATGTCAGCCGATTGTTCATGAATCGAAGAGAAAATTCCGCATGAATTTGCTTCGAACATATAAGCGCTATTTGTATAGCCAATCTTTTTAATCACGTCACGAGCGATGTCCTGGACATCAAGATATGCAGTTGATTTCACTTCACCGGCGAGAACAACCTGACCGGTTGTGACAAGTGTTTCGCAAGCAACTTTTGCATTCGGGTCATAGGCAAGAAAGTTGTCGATCAAAGCATCTGAGATCTGATCTGCAATCTTGTCCGGGTGCCCTTCTGATACAGACTCAGAGGTAAACAAGTAAGACATGGTGTTATTTTATGAGTTAAGATTTAGTTTTTGGCACAAAAAGGAGAAAAATGTCAACGGAAGAAAATTGCCTTAGCATTTTTTTACCGTGGTTGCAATATCCGTTTAAACCCGGATCAAATTTTTCCACTTTGAGGCCTCAAATGTAGGGAATTAATATTCAAATCCGAAAGATTGAATATCGTTTATAAGTAGTCGAATCTATTGTTCGTAGTTTTTCCCTTCGTAAAATACGAAGACAGAATTAACGCCGGTTTCGTATTTCAGGACATTGCCTGAAAGGTAATAGCGGTTGATGATTTCGTAGGAAGCCGTATAAATTTTCCCTTTTTGAAAGAAGTTCAATCGGCCGCTGTCGTCAATCCATGCAACACCATCGTTACCTAGCTGAAAATCAACCGGAATGCGGTTTTGCAGGTTGTATTCGGTGCCTTTATAGTACACATTGAACATATTGTTAAAAGCATAAACAATGACATTCCCTTTTACCGCAAACATCTCCGGTCGATTAGAAAGCAGTTTTTCTGTTTTGCCATCGTGAAAAATCCGAAAATTGCTTTGCTGGTCGACATAGGCCATAATACCAAATCCAACTTTGAAGGAATCGGGTGCAAAGATCTCGACAACTGCCGTATCGCCTTTATAGAATAAATGGAATTGGCGTGTGTAGTCGTCAATCCATGCCATAATATCCCGGCCGGCTTCGAAAGCAACGGGTGGAATATTGTCTAGTGTCATTAGATTTCCGTGATAAAAAACGTTGAAGTATCCCGATTGATTCACCCAACTCAACACATTCGATCCGGTTTTAATCGCCCTCGGTTTGGACAAAAAATTATCTTCCAGTAATGCAATCTTTCCATTGTAATAAATATTGAACGATGATTTTGCATCGTCGAAGAAAGCAAGCAGGCTATCGTTCAATGTCATCATGGTGTTGTAGTAACACAAGGTTCTTTTTTCTCCACGGTCAAATACGTAAAGTACACTTCCGACTTTAAAGACAGTCAGGTAATCAGTCGTCCAGTAAGTAAAATCCGCTGCATTGACCATGGTAATTGTTTGTCCGTCAGAAAAAACGCGGAAATCATTTTTGTGGTCAACGTATGCAATGGTTTTTCCACCGATTTTATAACTGGCAACAGGCAGGTATTCTAATTGTTTAAATATTCCTTTGTCAAAACTTTGAAGGTTTCCTCTGTAATCTGTAAAAGCAGTGATGTCTTGGCCGCATACTATTGCAAGATTTGTAATCAGAAAAACAAAAGCCAGGAGAATGCGCATCAGGAAGGCTGCGTAAGTTTTTGAAAAATGTCTTCCAGTTTTTGTTCTTCTTTTTGCAAAGAAAGAACAGTGCAGCCATTGGAAACCGCCCAGTTAAAAACGAGCGGACGAAGGTCTTCTTTTCCATCACCGGAAATCTTCCAGTTATTTGCTTTTAGATTTACGGCAGAACTAACTCCTTTAATCGCTAGTAGATCTTTTTGTAAAACGCTTCTATCAAATTCAGCTAATACTATTTCGCCTGAAGTTTTATGTTGTAACACAGAAGTATTATCGTCAGCAGCTATTCGTCCTTTGTTTATAATGATGACGCGGTCGCAAATGGCTTCGACTTCCTGCATAATGTGTGTACTGAGGATGACTGTTTTTTCCTTGCCAATTTGTGTGATGAGTGCTCTGATTTCTGACAACTGATTCGGATCGAGTCCGGATGTTGGTTCATCAAGAATCAACACCTTCGGATCGTGAATGAGAGCCTGTGCAATTCCCACTCGTTGACGGTATCCTTTTGATAGAGCGCCAATTCTTTTGTGTTGTTCAGTTTCCAATCCTGTTACATGCACCATTTCTTTGATACGCGATTGAAGTTTACCATTCAGTTTATGAATGCCTCCAACGAATGCCAGATATTCTTTCACATACATTTCAAGGTAGAGCGGATTGTGTTCAGGCAAATAGCCAACGTTTTTTCTGACTTCAATCGATTGTTCGTTGACATCGAATCCGCATACAGTTACAGTGCCTTCCGACTGCGGAATGAAGCAAGTAATGATTTTCATCATCGTAGACTTGCCGGCACCGTTAGGTCCGAGAAATCCAACAACCTGTCCACCCGTTACCTCGAATGAAACACCATCCAGCGCCTTTTGCTGACCGTAATATTTTGAAATGTTCCGGACTAAAACTGACATGGGGTAAAGGTAGGAAAAGGAGTTTATAGTCTGGTCGATGTGGAGGAGAAGTTTCTTACTTGGTGATCAGCGATCAGCGATCAGAGGGTTACAAATTGGCGATCATTGATCGTTGTTTGGGAGCACTCGGTTTCAATTTACCGATCGCTCATCGCTGATCGCTGATCGCGAATCACAAATCACCAATTCCAATTTACCGATCGCTGATCGCTCATCACCAATTCCAATTTACCGATCGCTCATCGCTGATCGCTGATCGCGAATCACGCACTGCTATTTCCAATTTCCTACTATATTTGCCACCAATGAAAGGCATTGTAATAAAATCGACGGGGAATAACTACAAGGTCCGACTTGATGACGGTCGACAGGTCGATGGAAAGATTCGGGGGAATTTACGATTGCTTGATTTCGGTGCGACAAATCCAATTACAGTTGGTGATCGCGTTGAGGTTGAAATTGGGGACGTCGACGAACATCAGTATTGGATTACCGGATTAGAGCCCAGAAAAAATTACATCATTCGAAAATCGGTAAAGCTTTCTAAACAAGTTCAGATACTTGCAGCAAATATTGACAGAGCGTTTATTGTTGCCACGCCTGTTTTGCCTCGTACATCACTTGGCTTCATTGATCGGTTTTTATCTACAGCTGAAGCTTATTCTGTTTCTGCAGGAATCATCTGGAACAAAAGTGATCTCTTCGACGAAGCTGTATGGAAGTATGTGAACGAAGTGAATTCCATGTACACATCAATTGGTTATTTAACAATTGCTGTATCAGCACAAACAGGAGAAGGTCTTGAAACTTTAAAAGAGCATCTGAGCGGAAAACTTAATTTATTAGCCGGCCATAGTGGTGTTGGAAAAACGTCTCTCATCAATGCATTGATTCCGGGAATAAATCTGAAAACTGCAAAATTATCATCTCAACACATGAAAGGTGTTCACACCACCACCTTTGCAGAGATGCATACACTTCCATTCGGCGGTTACCTGATTGATAGTCCGGGAATACGCGAGTTTGGGATTTTTGATTTTGACAAATATGAAGTCTCTCATTATTTTCCAGAAATATTTGAAGCAGGGAAAAAATGTAAATACGGAAACTGTTCGCATACAACAGAAAAGGATTGCGCCGTCAAACCCGCCGTCGAAGAAGGACGGATTGCGTACAGCAGATATGATAGTTATCTGAGTGTTTTGTCGGGACAGGATATTTATAAGTAACAATTTTTTAAATGCAAAAAGTAAAAATAAAAATGCAAAAATAGTATTAAGTATTAAGAATGACATTGTTAATTACCAGTCCCTAAAAACTATTCGCTGATTGCCGATCGCTCATCGCCGATCGCCGATCGCACAAATATGCGCTGCATCATCCAAAGAGTCACCCATGCTTCCGTCACCATTGATTCTGTAAATCGGGCATCGATAGGTTCCGGCTTGTTGATATTGCTTGGCGTTGAAGATACTGACGGACCGGAAGATATTGAGTGGTTGGCAGGTAAGGTGTCGCGTTTACGGATATTCAATGATGCAGAAGGCGTGATGAATTTGTCTGTCATGGAAGCGGATGGAGAATGTTTAGTGGTGAGTCAGTTTACCTTGCATGCATCAACGAAAAAAGGAAATCGTCCATCGTATTTAAAAGCGGCACATCCTGACAGAGCAATTCCCATGTATGAAAATTTCGTCACAGCATTAAGTGAAATGACCGGTAAAAAAGTTCAGACAGGAGTTTTTGCAGCTGATATGAAAGTAGAATTGCTTAACGACGGACCGGTAACAATTTTTATAGACTCAAAAGCAAGAGAATGAAAACGGATATAACTCTTTCAGAAGCTCAATCATTGGTTGATCAATGGATAAAAAAATACGGAGTACGTTATTTTAATGAATTGACCAATATGGCCATTCTCACAGAGGAAGTAGGCGAGGTGGCACGTATTATTTCCAGAACCTATGGTGAGCAATCTGCCAAGAAATCAGACGAAGGAAAAAATCTGGGCGATGAATTAGCAGATGTATTATTCGTTTTGATTTGTATTGCCAATCAGACCGGTGTTGATTTGAATGAAGCCTTTGAAGCAAACCTTGCTAAGAAAACGAATCGGGATAGCGATCGACATAAAGGGAATGAAAAACTGTGATTCGTCAGAATTACTCAATTTCCCTCCGCACTTTCCGCTCTATTTCCGTCCTTTCCTCAGAAAAAAATTTGGTCTCCTATTGAATCCGATAGTGTTTTTAAAAATCAAAAAAAATGTTTTTCTAAAACTAAAGTTGAGGGTTTATGAACCGTTGGTTCTTTTCCGCGGAAAGGACGGAAAGAAGATGGAAATGAATGGAAAAGTCGCGTGGAAAAGTATATACAACCTATTGAATTTTAATTAATTTTACTTTCACTCACCCCGATCGCCATGAAAAAACTGCTACCCATTTTCATTATCGTTTTTCTTTATAGTCAATCAAGTGTCTTTGCATCGTGGGTTCAGTTGAATGATCAAAAAGATGGAATTCAATTCCGGCAACAGGGAGAAAACGTTAGCCTGTTAACAGTTACTGTTTCCGGTTTTAATAAAGAACAAATTACTACTTCGTCAGCGACGGGTTATAAAATCAACTGCATAAATGGTAGTTCGTTTTTAATTCAAGGTTCACCGGATGTTCCAAAACTGACATCAGCTCTTATCATTCCTGACAAAGATGAAGTGCAGGTGGAAGTTTTAAATAGCACGTATGTTGAACTTTCAATCGACTTGCTTCCTTCTAAAGGAAATTTGAAACGGAATATTAATCCTGCAGATGTTCCATTTACTTTTAATGAATCGTATACAAAGAATGAATTTTATCCCGGTCAACTTGCAAGTCTTCGAACACCTTACATCCTGCGTGATTTCAGAGGACAAACAGTTGTCATTTCTCCTTTTCAATACAATCCGGTAACAAAAATTTTACGCGTTTATACTTCTATGCAATTGCGTGTTAGTCCGACAGGCAGAACAAGCACACAAAATAACATTCAACGAATTTCTCCGCTTACTCAAATCGATCCGACATTCGCAGGAATTTATCAGAGACATTTTATCAACTATCGCACTTCTTTTTACACAGCATTGAATGAGCATGGAAAAATGCTGGTCATTTCAGACGATGCATTGATGACAACCATGCAACCATTTGTAGACTGGAAAAACAGAATGGGGCAACCGACTCAGATGGTAGCGCTTTCTGCGATAGGAAACACCTCTACATCGATCAAGTCATTTATCAGTAACCTTTATACTACGAGCGGACTAACTTATGTTTTACTCGTTGGTGATGATCAATTGACAACTTATTCATCTTCTTACGGTGATAGCGATCCGTCTTACGGATACATTTCAGGCAATGACACCTATGCAGAAGTAATTGTCGGCCGCTTTTCAGCTAATGACGAAACTGAACTGGGAACACAAGTTGAGCGAACATTGACCTATGAAATGAATCCTGATCCAGTTGGCAGTTGGTATCATAAAGGCGTTTGCATTGGCAGTGAACAAGGTCCGGGTGATGACAATGAAATGGATTTTGAACACGAACGAAATATCCGAACAGATTTGATTAATTATTTTTATACCGATGTAGATGAATTATACGACGGTAATCAGAACGGAATGGATCGGATCGGTGATCCAATTGCATCTGATTTAGTAAATGCACTTAATGCCGGACGAAGTGTCATCAACTATACCGGACACGGAAGTGCAACTACTATTGGCACAACCGATTTTTCGACAACCGATGTTCAGGATTTAACAAATGAAAATCAATTACCATTTATGTGGTCGGTTGCCTGTAAAAATGGATTGTTTGTTCAGGAAACATGTCTGGCCGAAGTACTCATGCGTTCAACCTCGAATGACAGACCAACAGGAACTATTGCAAATCTGATGTCAACTATTCTTCAAAGTTGGGATCCACCAATGGATGGACAGGATGAAATGGTGGATTTGTTAGTAGAATCATATCCCGGAAATTTGAAACATACCTTCGGTGGAATTTCAGTAAACGGTTGTATGCACATGAACGATGTTTATGGCATAGACGGTGATGAAATCACGGCAACTTGGACTGCTTTTGGTGATCCATCGCTGACAGTGCGAACAAATACACCACATGCATTAACTGTAACAGCAAATGGAACTATCGATCCAGCCGCTACACAATTCATCGTACAGTGTTCAGGCGATCAGGCACTGGCTTGTTTGAGTCATCACAATCAAATGATAGGTGCTGCATGGACATTAGCAGGAAGTGCGTTTTTATCGGTGAATGGTTTATCAGTTGGTGATACACTTGATCTGACAATTACTGCTTACAATGCCATTCCTTATTTCAGTCAGGTAATTGTTACTCCGCTTTCGACAGGAATTTCAAACGTAAATATTATAGACCATTTTCAATTGTATCCAAATCCTGCTACATCAACAGCTACATTGACATTCAATCATAAAGTAAAAGGAAACATCAGCATAAACATTTTTACAATGACCGGTGAAAAGCTTATGACTTACTCTGAAGTTTTAAATTCGCAAAACAGTATTACACTAAAAGATCTTTCCCGTTTTTCAACCGGACTTTACATTTGTGAAGTAAGCGGGGAGGGATTTGTGGAATATGCGAAGTTGCTTTTGAAGTAGTTGTCAGATTTTTAGTTGGGCAGTTGTCAGTTGGTTAGTTGTCAGTTGATGGTTAATAACTGCCTACAAAAGGTTATTCATGGAGACTAAATATGTGATTTTACTAATAATTTACAACCTTATGAATAGCAATACACTGTGAAGAATAATATTTAAATTATTTTTATTTCAAACTAATCGTTTACTTTTATCATTCTTATAACTTGTCAACTGACGACAAGCAAACTGCCAACTGACCCGCTGAAGAACTGACAACTAACTATGAGCAACCTAAAATCCGTCTACAAATTTTTTTCTAATAAATATCAAAATGTTTTTTTGGAGTATAAAGTAAATCCAAAACCGAGATACGGTAACAATGCCCCCCCCCATACTTTATTATATGACATTATCAATAAAAACAGAAAAGATTATTGTTCTTTTTTAGAAAAAGTTGTAGAGTACAAAGAGATTTTTCAGAGTATAAAAATGCGTTCAACAGAAAGTAATCCTGTTGAGCCTGTTTGGAATAATGATTATTTACCCGGGCTGGATATTGTTACTCTGTATGCGATGATGAGTCGTTTTAATCCTGCACAATACGTAGAAATCGGATCCGGTAATTCAACCATTGTTGCTCGTAAATCAATCAGAGAAAATAAGCTGAAAACAAAAATCACCTCTATCGATCCATTTCCACGTGCTTCAATTGATCAGTTAGCAGATACTGTTATCCGACAGCCATTAGAGGAAGTAAAAGACCTTTCTTTTTTGAGTCAGCTCGAAGAAAATGATATTTTATTTATCGATAATTCTCACCGGTCATTTCCTAATTCAGATGTTACCGTTTGTTTTATGGACATAATTCCAAAACTAAATAAAGGAGTAATTGTGCAAATACATGATATTTATTTGCCGTATGATTATCCTCAGTTTATGTGCGATCGTTTTTATTCAGAGCAATATTTGTTAGGTGTTTTATTAATGGCGGCACCGGATAAGTATCAAATTTTGTCTCCTAATATGTTCATCAGCGAAGATAAAGAATTGGCCGCTGTCCTAAATCCGATTTGGCAACATCCTGGTTTAGTCAGTGTAGAGAAACACGGAGGGTCTTTTTGGTTCCAGGTAAAATAACAACCTACAACTGACATCTAAACAACTTCCAGCCAACTGGCAAATGCGCCGCTGGGCGGAATTTTAAGCGGAAATTAATAAACTGTTTCTTATTAACGGAATCATTCAAGCGTCATTCCGCCCTACTACGTTTTAACGTTTTTGATAACGGGCGGAATGACGCTTGACGATGTTCCTAATTTGTACCGGGGTGAGTAATTTCCGCTTAACATTCCGCCCAGCGGGAGCGGGCAACTGCCAACCAACTGGCCAACTGGCCAACTGCCAACTGACCAACTACCTCACCGGCTTCTTCGCTTCCTCATGAAAATAGTACCGCAGATCAATCGTCAGATAACTTCCTGAAAGTCGTTCGGCGAGGATGAAATCTTTGCCTCTGTATTTGTAATTTACCTGAGATGTAAAAATATATTGGAACGGGCGTTGAAAAGATGCACCAAGATAGATGTAGCCACTTTTTTCTGTTCTGAATTCCCATCCAAGATTAGCTGTAACTGCAGGTATGATGATATGATTCCGTAGGGCGACATGAGTAAAGTAATAATCGTAGGTAGCCAGATTGCTTGGATACATATTGACACTTGGTCCGAGTGATCCGTTCATGTAAATGTTTTCAAACATACGGGCATATACCATGAATGTCACCGGGATTTCATAGCTGATCACCCGATAGGATGATGAGCCGTTGAAATTTCCATCTGAAATTTCCAAATCATATTTCCGGCGAACATAATTGATCCCGGTTTCAATAGAAATAAGATCGCTGATTCCTTTGCGGATGATGAGTCCGGCGCTGTAGCCACTGTTTAGTCCGTTTACAATGGTGACATTTTGATAAGTAGAGGTGATATTGCCACTTCCTAAAAATGAAACAGGAAAAATCGGTTTATACTGTATGCCGACAGTTGTCACATTTTTTTGAGCAAAGCTCTTGAGAGAGATCAGCAGGAAAAGAAAACAACACAACCGTTTCAACATGGATTAATCGAGATTTTTTACTTTGTTCAAAAAGCTGATCAGTGCAATCCAATATTCCTGATTGAATGGAGCTGTACCCCATAATACTTTTGATCCGTGATCACCTTCTGATTGAGGAATGTACTGAACTTTTATTCGCGAATTGACATCTTTCAGTAATTCAGTCACATCATTCGCTTCTTTTTTTGAACTGGTAATGAAAAGTGGTTTCTGAAGTTTGCTGATATGTGAACGAACATAGGATTTATCTTCAAAGTATTCACCCGGACTAAATACTGCAAGTGCTGCGATCTTATTATTTTCAGCTGCAATAGTTAAAGCAAGGGAAGCAGAGTAGGAAGAGCCAATTACAATGACGTTTCTCTTGTATTTTTCATAGAGATAGTCAATTGCAGCAACTATGTCTTGTTCTGCATCCATAAAAGTCGGTTTCAATTTTCTTTGTTTGGCAAGCGCAGCTGTTTCGTTTATCACACCATTTGATTCATCACCAACACGTTGGTCAATAGCCATGCAGTTGAATCCAAGTTTGTTTAAACGCAAAGCAGTTTCTACATATTCTCCTCTGCTGAAACGATTTTGATGGCACAACAGAATGATTGGCAAATTTGTACTTACCGGATACCAATCTGCCGTAATCGTAAGTCCGTCTTTGGATGGAAAGGTCAACTTCAGCTGCGCAAAAGCAGTAGAGTGAGCAGAATAGATGAATAAAAACAGAAGAAATTTTTTCATAGCCATAGTTTAATGGGTCGAATTTACAGAACAAAGTTGGTATTGTAAGTTATTCCGGCACATTGTTCAAATATTGAGAATGACCCTGCGTTCACTAACACAACAATGTTAAAAAGTACAGGCCTGAACACATCTGTCCTCGGGCGATTAACCTAATTTTGTAAGCTATCTAAATCGCACTCATGCTAGGATTCATTCTTCAGATTACTCAAAATGCAATTGCCACACCGGATACAACGCAACCGGCTTTACAAACTATCTCCTTATGGGAAATGGCTGAAAAAGGCGGACCGATCTTAATTCCGATTGGGATTTTATCGATCATGGCATTCTACATTTTCTTTGAGCGCTATTTTACCATCAAGCGATTTTCAAAAATCGACATGAATTTCATGCATCAGATCCGCGATCATGTGCATTCAGGAAATATTGAAGCTGCAAAAGCATTGTGCAGAAATACCGTTTCGCCTGTTTCACGCATGGTTGAAAAAGGGATTAGTCGTTTAGGAAAGCCTGTGAAGGAAATCGAAAGCGCTATTGAGAACGTAGGTAAGCTTGAAGTTTACAAGATGGAAAAGAACATGAACATTCTAAGTTCCATCTCCGGACTGGCTCCAATGTTTGGATTCCTCGGAACCATCTTTGGTGTAATCAAGATCTTCTATCAGATTGCACAGCAAAACAGTCTTGAAATTAATACCATCTCCGGTGGACTATATGTAAAGATGATTTCCAGTGCATCCGGATTATTAGTTGGTATGATTGCTTATGCAGGATACCATTACCTCACGCATCTAATCGACCGTGTAATCAATAAAATGGAGATAAATGCCGTTGAATTTATTGATCTCCTGGAAGAGCCGGTTAAGTAAATAATTCCCTATACCGGTCTATTGACTAATTGTCCGGAATAAACACTGTTAAGAACATCCATTCAAATGAATTTACGTCGTAAGCATCGTGCAGTACAGGAAGTTTATTCGGCTTCATTGAACGACATCATGTTCTTCTTATTACTTTTCTTTCTCATCACATCGACTCTGGCAACGCCCAATGTATTGAAGCTATTGTTGCCTAATGCAAAAAGCAGCAGTCAATCGATCAAGCATCCGCTTTCAATTTCAGTAACTGAAAATCTGGAATATGCCGTTAACAATACTCCGGTAACAGTCGATGAATTGGAACCGATGTTAACTAAAATGATTGCCGGAACTCCTGATCCAACTGCATTATTGAAAGTGGACAAAACAGTTCAGGTTCAAAATCTGGTTGACTTACTTGATATTGGCAACCGGTTAAAGATTAAAATGGTATTGGCAACTCAAACTTCCAAGAAATAATATGGATGCAACCATCCGTTCGCGGTCAATCGTTTTATCGGTTGTCATTCATGCGATCCTTTTCCTTCTGTTACTTTTTACCGTCATGACGACGCCTATTCCTCCATTCCCGGAAGTTGGCGGAGGTGGTGGAGTATTGGTTGATATTGGAACAGTCGATGAAGCATCGGGTACTATACAGCCGATGTCTGCAAAAACCAGCATCGAACCCGTTTATGAGAAAACGAAAATAACTCCATCTCAGGAAGAACCGTATGCCACGCAAAACAATGAAGAAGCGCCTGTCATAAAAACGAATGTTGCAAATAAGAAAGTGATTAAAAAGACAGAGCCTGTTACCAATGTTACAAAACAGGAACCGATAAAGGTCGCTGATCCACGCTCCATTTATCAGGGGAAAACCAATGACAGTCGTTCTCAGGGAACAGGTACGGGAACGGGAGATCAAGGCAAGAAAAATGGTGATCCGAATGCATTGTATTCAGGAAGTGGCGGCACAGGTGGAAGAGGAACAGGGACTGGAACAGGCGATGGAGATGGTGCCGGATCTGGAACAGGAAGTGGAAATGGCAATGGAATTTCTTTTTCGCTTTCGGGACGAAACATGGTTCGTGCGCCACAAGTAAACGATCGATCGCAAGAGACAGGAAAAGTAGTTGTAGATATTACGGTAGATAAAAACGGTGCTGTTATAGGTGCCATTCCGGGTGGAAGAGGATCGACTACAACATCTCAATATTTATATCGCCTTGCAAAAGAAGCTGCCATGCGTGCAAAGTTCAACGTTAGCGCGAATGAAGCCGATATACAGAAAGGTACGATGACCTTTGTTTTCGTTGTTCAGTAGAACGAAAGGTTTTTTTGCTTTTTCTTTCTTCTGAAATAAGTCAGCTCGATTTATTACTCTTTCATTCCCATTTGTAAAGGTTTTGTTGCTATTTTTCGTCATCCATTAGGAGCTTTCCGGCTATCTGTTGTGGAAGTGTTTTGTAATTTGTCCGAGCATGGATTTCGAAAATGTTCTCTCGTATTTATATAGTCAGCTACCGATGTTTCATCGGATTGGTCCGGCTGCTTATAAGCCAAACCTGGACAATACCATTGCAATCATGGAAGTGTTGGGACAGCCTCAACACAAATTCAAATCTGTTCACATTGCAGGCACAAATGGAAAAGGATCTGTCTCTCATATGCTTGCAGCAATTTTCCGGCAGGCCGGTTATAAAACAGGATTGTACACATCCCCGCATCTGATTGATTTTCGCGAGCGAATTCGTATCAACGGAGAAATGATTTCAAAAGAATATGTAATTGATTTTGTAAGTAAATATAAAATTGATTTTGAAAAAATATCTCCAAGCTTTTTTGAATGGACAGTCGGACTTGCCTCTCAGTATTTCGCTGAACAAAAGGTAGACATTGCCATTATCGAAACAGGACTTGGCGGGCGATTAGATTCTACGAATGTAATTACACCGGAACTTTCTGTTATTACAAATATCAGTTATGACCACATGCAATTACTTGGTGATACGCTTGAAAAAATTGCAAAGGAAAAGGCAGGAATAATCAAAACAGGAATTCCTGTTGTCATTGGAGAACGTCAGGAGGAAACGGATTTTGTTTTTGAAGAAAGGGCAAGTGAAAATAAGTCAACTCTTGTTTTTGCAAGTGATCATTTTACAGCGGAGAGAATTGCCACAGATTCAAAAGGACAAACATTAAAAATAGTTCGTGATGAAAAGGTGGTTAACGATGCATTGAAACTCGACTTGCAAGGAAACTATCAATTGAAAAATATTTGTACTGTTTTGCAGGCAGTTGAAGAATTAAAAAATATCAGTTGGCAGTTGTGTGAAGCAGATGTTTCAACTGCAATCTCTAACGTAAAGTTTACGACCGGATTATTGGGTCGCTGGCAAGTGATTCAGGAAAAGCCTCTGACGATTTGCGACGTAGGTCATAATAAAGCAGGCATTCAATTGATAGTTGAGCAATTGAAATTGACCGGATATAAAAAATTACATTTTATCATTGGAGTAGTGGAAGATAAGGACGTTGACAGCGTATTGAAACTATTGCCTGTGGAAGCAATTTATTATTTTACTAAAGCAAATTTGCCTCGTTCTCTGAATGAAAATTTGTTGTCAACTGCGGCCATTAATTATAAGTTGAACGGAAGTTCTTATCCATTAGTTGAAGATGCAGTGAAAGCAAGTCTGAAAAATGCAGCCGCAGACGATTTAATTTTTATCGGTGGAAGTACGTTTGTAGTCGGCGAAGCCTTAGCTTTTTTTCAAACAGACAATTTTTTTTCAGAGAAAGGCTGAGCAAAGCGTTTACGTGTCCACTGTCCGATCAGGATGAAAGCAATTAATTCACCAATACGCAGGAATGAAATAAAATTAACTCTCGTCGAAAAGCCCGCGTAGAAGTCGAGGTATTGATCGAGTGAATTCATTGGAACCTGCATCCACATTCTATTGAAAATAAAAGTGGCAATAAGCATAACAGTGATTTCTGTCGTTGATGTGTATTTGAAAAGCGCTCCTAGCAAAATTATTTGTGCAATAAAATAATACGTCATAAAACGAGCAAGATCTCCGCCTCCAAGAAAACTAAGAAACGTTACAAAGCAGATATAGCAAACAACTATTTTTAATTGATCGGTCGGTAGGTCGCTTTTTAGTTTCGCCATTCTTTCTTTTGAAATCATCATTAAAAATGGAAGGAAATAGGCTGAAATTGTAAAAAGAAAATTCAAATTTCTTTTCGGACTAAGTAAGTATTTAAATAATCGTGATCGTTTGCCTGACTGAGAATTTACAAATTGAATAGTATCTGTCACCGGAATCAACATTCGAGGTAAAACGACAGCTATGAATAATGCGATTCCCGTTGGAATGGCATAGACCATTATTTTTCTCCAGCCTTTTTGCAGCAATAAGTAAAGCAGATAGCTGAACAGTGGAAGAATACCAAACTCACGGAATTGAACTGCAATGCAACTGGTGATTAACAAGGCATAGTATCGATGCTTCAAGGCAAAATACATACTTAGTGTAATCAATGCATAAGCAAGATGATCCGGCCGGTAAATATCAAAGATGAGAAACTTCACATTCATAAATGTAAATGCAAGAACAAGCATAGACAGATAAGCGATTTTTCTTGAGCGAAAAAAATGATAGACAATCAGAAATACGCTGAACAATTGAAGAATGCCACCAATATATGCGATCGTAGTATAAGCTTGCTCGACTGTTATTTTGAAAAATGAAATCAGCGCAGCAGCAAAAAACGGAGTTGGATAGCGATACGCAAACGGACCAATCAGTGGATCTGCTTTGAATCCATGTTCAGTCATTCCTATGTAATACTTGAAGTCCCAGGTAAATTTAATCGTATCGAGCGAATTGGTCACCAAATCAATGGCTACAACGAGAACAATTGCTGTTAAAAATGCCAATAAAAAGTCCCGTGTTTTCATCACGGATACTTACGCAATCGTCTTAAATAAGTTCGCTTAATTACAAGTCGTCAAATTCGTAAATAGGTTCGATATGAGTGCCTGCTTTCATTTCAAAAACGGGTTTGATTAAACCATCATTGAGTCCATATACCCAACCGTGAAGATCAGGGCCCTTGTCATACTTCCATGCTCGCTGAATGATCGAAGTCTTTGCAAGATTCATTACTTGTTCCTGTACGTTTAATTCAACCAATCGATCAACACGTAAATCGTAATCTGAAACCGCTTCCAGTTCTTCTTGGTGAAAGCGATAAACATCTTTGATGTTTTTCAGCCATTTGTTGATGATGCCGAAGTTGTGTTTCGTCATGGCTGCTTTCACTCCTCCACAACCATAGTGGCCACATACGATAACATGTTTTACTTTCAAATGATTTACTGCATAATCTAATACAGTCAGCACATTCAGGTCGGTGTTGACAACCATGTTGGCTACATTTCTGTGGACGAATATTTCTCCCGGTTGGGTTCCGGTTATTTCATTGGCGGGAACACGGCTGTCACTGCAGCCGATCCATAGAAATTCAGGCGTTTGCAACCCTGAAAGTCGTTTAAAAAAATCCGGATCGTCTTCCAGCTTTTCTGCAGCCCATGCTTTATTTTCAAGGAGTAATTTTTCGTAGCTAAACATGATGAAAGATATTAAATTTCCGGGAAGTTGAATTCGTTTTTGTATGACTGTCAGACTTCAACTGTTGAAGTTTTTGAATCGGATTCTATTGCTTTTGCACTAAACCCATGTTCCTTGTGCAGACTTCTTTTCAATTCCACTTTGATATTTTTTAATGGAGCATGAAGAATAAAATCTTCAATTACTTCAACGATATCCCTGTCAATGAAATCAGCCCGGCTTACATCAATTAGAACGTATGCATTAACCGGAACCTTTTCGAGTCTGTTTTTTACAATTGGTTTATTAAGGAAAGATACATCCTTTCTGAGTCTGAAAAGATATTTATTCTGATCATGAACAACAAATACAGCACTTCTGAAATTACTTCTAAAGACAAAAAATAAACCAACGCCAATTCCAATAAATACACCTTTTAAAAGATCGGTTAATAAAATAGCCAGAATGGTAATCAGAAAAGGAACGAATTGATCCCATCCTTTTTTGTAGTACAATTTAAATAGCGATGGTTTTACCAGTTTATAACCGGTGAAAATAAGTATGGCTGCTAAAGCTGCTTTTGGAATCAGATTTAAAACTCCCGGAATCAATGCAACGCAGGCTAAGAGAAAAAGTCCGTGATACACCGTCGACATTTTTGTTTTTGCACCCGAACTCACATTGGCAGAAGAACGAACGATGACACTAGTAATCGGAAGTCCGCCAATCAATCCTGACAACATATTTCCAATTCCCTGTGCTTTTAATTCGCGGTCCTTGTCAGTCACCCGTTGAAACGGATCCAGATCATCGATGGCTTCAATGCTTAACAATGTTTCAAGGCTGGCAACCATTGCCAGTGTTACAGCAACCGTCCATACAGCAGGATTTCCGAAGTACGACCAATCAGGAGAAATGAAAAAAGACATAAATTCTTTACCCGAAGATGCTATTGGAATATTTACCATGTGTTGCGGATCAATCATGAATTCTGAACCGGAAGATTTCATGAAATAAGAAAGAGTCCCACCAAATAAAACAACAATCAATGGCGCCGGGATACGGGTAATCCCACGACTTGAGCCTGAGCCTAGTTTCTCCCATAGAAATTGAAATGCCAGAGAAGCGACTCCGATAACAACGGCAATCGGACTGAAGTAATTCAATGCTTGTGAAATTCCCGAGAAAGTATTTTCGCTATTCGCCTGAAGGAATGTTTCATCCCCTTCAAAGTTTGCATCGTAACCAATCAAATGCGGAATTTGTTTTAAGATTAAAATAATTCCAATGGCAGCCAACATTCCTTTGATAACACAATTTGGCACATAATCTCCGATCAATCCTGATTTCAAAAAGCCAAGTATTAATTGCATAACACCGCACAGAAATACAGCAACAAGAAATGCTTCGAAAGAAGGAAGTTGCAGAATCGCTGCTGCTACGATTGCAGTGAGACCGGCAGCAGGACCGCTTACACTTAGTTCAGAGCTGCTGAAAAGTCCGATAACTATTCCACCGATGATACCGGCAATAATACCACTGAACAACGGAGCATTCGAAGCAAGTGCAACTCCCAAACACAAAGGAAGCGCAACCAGAAATACGACGATGGATGCAGGAAGGTCTGATTTAATATTTTTTGCGTAATGAATAATTTTCATTTTGAAAGAAGTAATGAGAATAAATATGAACTACCCTTTAGAGGATATTCATTTTTGAATTTAAGAAAGATATATTTTATAACTAAGAAGTCGGTTGTAATCTGCTAATCTAAATGCATTCAGGAGGAGGAACAGTTCTCTCCGGATGAAAGTTCAAGTGCTCAGGTAATAAATCAAAATTGAAAGAAACATTGGAAACAGAGAATGATTTGTTTAATAACCATTCATCGTGAAAATAAAGTTTAATAGTCTTAGAGTCGCTTTTTACATTTTCCTTTTCACCGGAAGCCTCAGAATTAAAAATGGATTCTTCTTTTTGTATTTCCTTTTTCGAGTAATCAAAAACCGGAAATACCCCGGAAAAAAAGAAAATCATGAACGCAACAAGAAGCATCGCACATGTTTTCAGTAATGGTTTTTTTAGAGATAAAAAAAGATGCAAATTCACGGTGTAAAAGTGGGT
>JAYSPU010000287.1:0-14690 GCA_043721935.1 Bacteroidota bacterium
GCTGCATTTGCTTTTTTATGGTTACTAGCTACATTATTCTGGATATTCAGTGTATTGAAATGGGGTTGATTTCCTGTCCATTAAAATCTTAAATATAAAAAAGGACTGCTAGTCGTAGGCAGTCCTTTTTATTTCAAGTGCTATTGCAAATTACTTGTTAGCTATTTTTTTAATCTTTGAAACATATGCAGAGTCTTCGGCATAATACATACCTAGAAATGTCAGATATCTTTCTTTGAGTTTAAAAGATTCATCCTGCCAATGTTTATAGTCTTTAATAGATTCCTGCCAACTCGAATACACTGCATAATGATTTTGAGAACGGTACTTTTTCAATTCCTCCTGAGACCCTTGAATGATCTGAGCTTTATCAGGCAAAAATAATCCAATAGCTGATGTCGTCCTTCGAAACGGAAAACGCATTCCAAGCAGATTATTTATATGTGTAGTTAGATAAGAATTCAGGTGACCTGATTCTATCATTATTTGTGCATATACTTCTTCAGGGCACAGAATATTATTCTTAGCAAGTTCTTTCCTTAGATTCTCAGGTGTCAGCGGAACCAAATCCTTTTGCATCAGATTATAGATAGCTCGAGGAGGAACAGCATTTCCATTAAATGAGAAATCATCAGATAATAAGACAAAAAAGAAAATGAAAAAAAGAAGCGCAAAATTATTGTTCCAGGTACGGGAAGAATATCCCATAGTTGATCCTAAGTAATTTTCGCAGGCTTCGTTTAAACAAAGTTCAGTTTCTTTTTCCTTTTGAATGTGCTTCGAATGACAACAGCTTGTTTTCATCATCTTTTGTTTTTAATAATCGGCGCGTTGTTTTTTTCACAGCTTAGTGTCAGTTTGATTGTTTAAAATTAAGATCCAAGGGTTGCTTATACGATCTTATTTGGTCAAACGGTCGGATCAGGTTGGTAGATGGACTAAAATTGATTGCTAAACTTAGAAATTTTGTTTTCGAGCAAAAAAATCTCTTTTTGCCAAAAAAAGGACTAAAAAACACAAATTTCAAATATTCTATATCCGGCAAACATTCTAAGCAATAATAATTGATAGCAAGAGCAGGACCTTAAAATCTGATCATAAGGATAAAATGAAGGCGAACTCCCATAGAATACCGAACCGCTTAATTTCCATTATTATAACCGCTACTCTGTCCTATAATTAATATTATGTTAAGTAATAATTAAACAGGATGCCCCGACTATTACTAAAAAAGCCGGCTTCATTGGCCGGCTTTAACTAATTCAATTATGTAGGAATAAGCTTTACTTCGTTCTCGAAAGTTCTTTAATCTTATTGTACTTCTCCATTTCGTTCGTTCGAACATAAAGTTGCTTTAATGAATTTAATGTTCCATCATAAAGCATCAAATCCTCTTCCGTCCCTTTTGGATTTTTGTCTAAAGCTTTTTCAAGGTACGGTTCTGCCAATTTGAACTTGGCGTCAGCCTTAGCTTTTGCTTTCTCATATAAAACATTATCCTTAACTCCGTTTGCTTGATTGTTTAACTCAGCAGCCTGGTTAAAATACAATACACCGAGATTATAGTTTAACTCATAATTATCCTGGTTTATTGCTAACCCTTTTAAATAAGATTCTTCCGCTTTCCCGATATAGTTTTCGAACTCCTTTGGCTTCGGAGAATCTTTTCCGGCAGCATCTTTAGGATTTGCTAAATTGTCGTAAGTGCTACCCAGTGCTAAATACAAATTCTGATTGTTCGGATCTTTGCGGATCGCTTCATCTAATGCTTGTGTTGCTTCTGCATTTTTACCGGAACTCAAAAGAATATTGATTTCAGCAAGCATGAGGTTCATGTTATCGGGCATATTTTTACGACCATTTCTGATCGTAGCCAGAGCACTTGTTGTATCGCCACTCTTTTTATAGACATTTGCCAACGACAAATAAATTTTATCGTCATTATATTTCATGTCTATCAGGTCGGTATAATACCGTTTAGCTTTTTCAGTTTGACCGGCTCTTTCAGCAGAATAAGCAGTATTTAAAATTACAGAAGTATCGCCCGGATTTAACGTATTAATGGTTTCAAAAGCAATGAGTGCATCATTGAATTTCTGCTCCTTAAATGCCTTGACACCATCTTGAAAAATCGCATTGGTTATATAGGGAATTCGAACCTGCTTAATTTCTTCAGCCCATTCATTTTTAGGGTCCAACTGCATTGCCTTTGCAAAACTTTCGAATGCCACTTTAAGACATTTATCACAAAGGTTACCATACTTTTCACTTCCGGAAAGAGCTTGATAAATTAACCCCCGGTAATACCAGGTCTTTGCTAAACTATTGCTGCTTTCATTCAAAATTGCTTCATCAATTGCTTCTTTTGCTTTATCAAATTGCTGATAAGGTTCTTTATAATAGTTGAAAGCAGTTTGAACTTTTGCTTTTTGTGAGAAGGCAAAAGTACTTGAAAGGCATAGGATTAAAGCAATCAGGTGAACTCTTTTCATTTTCATATTATGCTATATATTATGTTAAATAGATTCGTTTTCTTCAGAATCACCTTCTTCACCCGATTCAGGCAAATCCGTATTACTCACGTCCTTTTCTTCTGAAGTTATCAGTCCAACTTTATCCGCAGCATCTCCTTCATCCACTTCAACTTTTGCTACAGAAGCGATTTCGTCATCATCTTCCAGTCGAATCAACCGTACTCCTTGAGTCGCTCGTCCCATTAGACGTAATTCTTCAACTTCAAGACGAATGGTCACACCTGATTTATTGATTATCATTAAATCATCGTTATCGCGAACAACTTTAATGGCAATTAAGTTACCGGTTTTATCGGTCACGTTAATTGTCTTCACACCTTTACCGCCACGATTTGTTTTCCGGTATTCTTCAACTTCAGATCGCTTACCATATCCTTTTTCAGAAACTACCAGTAAAGTATCTTTTTCCGCATCGGTTACACAAACCATTCCAATCACCTCATCCTCTTTTCCATCGAGTGTTACACCCTTGACACCAATTGAATTTCTTCCCATCGGCCGAACGGTTGCTTCATTAAATCTAACCAGCTTTCCTTTTTTAGTTGCCAGCATGATTTCATTTGTACCATTGGTAAGTTTTGCCTCCAGCAGGCAATCATCATTTTCTATACTGATGGCGTTTATTCCGGAAAGTCTTGGTCTGGAATAAGCTTCAACTGACGTCTTTTTAATTGTACCATTTTTAGTACACATGATGATAAAATTATTGTTGATATAATTTTCGTCATTCAGGTCTTTAATGTTGATAAAGGCTTTCACTTTATCATCCGGAGATAAACTAATCAGATTTTGGATTGCCCGGCCTTTAGAAGTTTTCACACCTTCCGGGATGTTATAGACTTTAAGCCAATAACATCTACCCTTTTCAGTAAAGAATAACATATAGTTATGTGTAGAAGCTACATAAATATGTTCAACAAAATCTTCATCTCTGGTTGCGCTACCTTTTGATCCTTTTCCTCCTCTGCCTTGAGTTCTGAATTCAGCGAGGTTTGTTCTTTTGATATACCCCAGATGTGAAATCGTTATGACAACTTCTTCGTCAGCAATCATATCTTCCATAGAAATATCGTCACCGGAATAAATGATTTCAGTTCGTCTATTGTCACCAAATTTATCTTTGATCTCAATTAATTCGTCTTTGATAATCTGCATCCGCAAATCCTCGTTTGACAATACATCTCTGTAGTATTCGATGAGCTTCATTAACTCTGCATACTCATCTTTAATTTTATCACGTTCTAAACCGGTAAGCCTTTGCAAACGCATTTCAAGAATGGCTTTTGCTTGAATCTCTGACAAGCCAAAAGTAGTTACCAATCCGTCCTGAGCAATTTGTGGTGTTTGAGAAGCACGGATCAAGGAGATAACCTCATCCAGGTGATCAAGTGCGATCAACAAACCTTCTAGAATATGTGCTCTTTTTTCAGCTTCAGCCAACTCATATTTTGTACGTCGGATTACTACTTCATGACGATGGTTAACAAAATGTACAATGAGATCTCTCAGGTTTAACATCATAGGTCGACCATGAACAAGGGCGACATTATTGATGCTAAATGACGACTGAAGTGAAGTGTATTTATACAGATTATTCAATACAACATTAGAAATAGCATCACGGCGAAGTTCATAGACAACGCGAATACCATCACGATCACTTTCGTCTCGAATATCTGTAATGCCATCGATCTTCTTTTCATTGACAAGGTCTGCGGTACGTTTGACCATATCAGCCTTATTCACTTGAAACGGAATTTCAGTAACTACAATTCGTTCTTTACCGTTTGCTGCAGTTTCGATTGTTGCTCGTCCACGTAAAACCACTTTACCTCTACCGGTTAAATATGCTTCCTTAACACCACTATAACCGTAAATAATACCTGAAGTAGGAAAATCAGGAGCCTTTATAATTTTACAAAGTTCTTCTATAGTAATATCACGGTTATCTATATATGAAATAGTAGCCTCAATAACTTCTGTTAAATTATGAGGAGCCATATTCGTGGCCATTCCAACAGCAATACCTGAAGCACCATTGATCAATAAATTTGGAACACGCGCTGGTAACACGGTCGGTTCCTTCAAACTATCATCAAAATTGAGAGCAAAATCGACTGTATCTTTATCGATATCTGACAACATTTCCTCTGCAATTTTCCGAAGTCTGGCTTCAGTATATCGCATAGCAGCTGGACTATCACCGTCCATAGAGCCAAAGTTTCCCTGTCCATCTACCAGTGGATAACGTAAGGACCAGTCCTGAGCCATTCGCACCATGGCATCGTAAACCGAGCCATCTCCATGTGGGTGATATTTCCCCAGAACTTCCCCGACAATACGTGCCGATTTTTTATGTGGTCGATTACTGAAGACACCAAGGTCCAGCATTCCGAACAACACCCTTCTATGAACAGGCTTTAAACCATCTCTTACATCAGGTAAGGCCCGTGAAACTATCACGGACATCGAATAGTCGATGTAAGCCGTTTTCATTTCGTCTTCAATGTTTATCGGAATTATTTTTTCACCTTCTACCATATCGTCTCTGGAATTTCTAAAATATAAATATTAAAAACATGAACTTTAAAAGTAAAAACATCCTATCATTCAGGGCATTATCCTAAAATAAAGGGAAAGGTTCTATTTAATTATTTAGTCAGCTATTCTCGACCGGATAAACTAAAACTGAACATTAGTCGTCTACTTTTAAAGTGGCCCGAATTTACAAAAATAACCGTAATCTTCGTGGTAAATAACAAACAGATTTATGTTGAAAAGTTAGCCTGTCCTATTGGCAGGTGCCAATTAATTGCACGTTAATTGCAATCAAGAATTCGAAAGCGCTAATTTTGTTAATATCTTACAGTTAACCAAGCGAACCAAATTCAAAGTCAATCGTTATATTTAAAAAAAAACCAAGTATGGAAGCTAAATTCTCTCCCCGCGTAAAAGATGTAATCACGTTCAGTCGTGAAGAGGCACTTCGTTTGGGACATGATTATATAGGCACTGAACACCTCCTCCTCGGCTTGATTCGCGAGGGAGAAGGAATGGCCATAAAAATCCTCAAATCTCTGGGTATCAATCTAGGTGAACTACGTAAGTCGGTAGAAAGTTCTGTTAAGGGAAGTTCAACTTCCATAAACAACCTGAGCAATATACCTCTCACAAAGCAAGCTGAAAAGGCATTAAAAATCACCTACCTGGAAGCAAAGGTTTTCAAAAGTGATGTAATTGGTACTGAGCACCTCCTACTTTCTATTTTGAAAGATGAGGACAACATAGCTACCCAAATATTAAATCAGTATGGAATCAATTATGAAATTGTAAAAGAAGAGTTAGATGTCATTAAATCTAATTTCAGATCTGAAGCTCCGCAAAATTCTTCAGACGATGATCCATATGCAAAGGAGGATGAAGGCGGCAGTGGTGGAATCACCGGTAAAAAAACGGCTGATTCAAAATCAAAAACTCCTGTTTTAGATAATTTTGGTCGGGATCTTACAAAGGCAGCTGAAGATGGACGCCTTGATCCGATTGTAGGCCGCGAAAAAGAAATTGAGCGCGTTTCTCAAATCCTTTCGAGACGTAAAAAGAATAATCCGATTCTTATTGGTGAACCGGGTGTTGGTAAAAGTGCGATCGCTGAAGGGTTGGCTTTAAGAATTGTACAACGAAAAGTATCTCGTGTTCTTTTCAACAAAAGAATTGTGACACTTGATCTTGCTTCATTGGTTGCAGGAACAAAATACCGTGGCCAATTTGAAGAGCGAATGAAAGCCGTGATGAATGAATTAGAAAAGTCTCCGGACGTAATTCTCTTTATCGATGAGATCCACACAATTATTGGTGCTGGTGGTGCATCCGGATCTTTGGATGCTTCCAATATGTTTAAACCTGCTCTTGCTCGCGGAGAAATACAATGTATCGGTGCGACAACTTTAGACGAGTATCGTCAGTATATTGAAAAAGATGGTGCACTTGATCGCCGTTTCCAGCGTGTATTGATTGAGCCTGCCTCTATTGATGAGTCAATGGAAATCCTGGATAACATTAAAGATCGTTATGAAGAACATCATAATGTTAATTATACACCCGAGGCTATTAAAGCATGTGTGAAGTTAACAGCGCGTTATATCACAGATCGTTTCCTTCCGGACAAAGCGATCGATGCATTGGATGAAGCAGGTTCCAGAGTACACATCACGAATATTCATGTTCCAAAAAATATTCTTGAACTTGAGAGCAAAGTTGCAGATATTAAAAACGAAAAAAATCGTGTTGTACGTTCTCAAAAATATGAAGAAGCAGCAAAATTGCGAGATACTGAAAAACAATTGTTAGAACAACTCGATGTTGCAAAACGGCAGTGGGAAGATGAAACAAAAAGTCATCGCTACACCGTTCATGAGAAAGATGTTGCTGAAGTTGTTGCAATGATGACTGGTATTCCGGTTCAACGTGTTGCACAGACAGAAAGTAACCGCTTAGTTAAAATGGCGGATGAGTTGAAAGGAAAAGTTATTGGACAAGACCAGGCCATTAGTAAAATTGTGAAAGCAATTCAACGTAATCGTGCCGGCTTAAAAGATCCCAATAAACCAATCGGAAGTTTTATCTTCCTTGGTCCTACCGGTGTTGGTAAAACAGAATTAGCGAAAGTTATTGCAAAATACTTATTCGATTCTGAAGAAGCCCTTATCCGAATTGACATGAGTGAGTACATGGAAAAATTTGCAGTGTCTCGTTTAATTGGAGCTCCTCCGGGATATGTTGGATACGAAGAAGGCGGACAATTAACAGAGAAAGTACGTCGTAAACCATATTCTGTAATCCTTCTTGATGAAATTGAAAAAGCTCATCCGGACATCTTTAATCTATTATTACAAGTATTGGATGAAGGAACACTAACTGATAGCTTAGGAAGAAAAGTTGATTTCAAGAATACCATTATGATTATGACTTCTAACATTGGTTCACGCCAGTTAAAGGACTTCGGATCAGGTGTTGGTTTTCAAACTTCAGCAAAAGTGTCAGCAGTCGATGACCATGCTCGAGGAGTAATTGAGAATGCATTAAAGAAAGCATTTGCTCCTGAATTCCTGAATAGAATTGACGATGTGGTTATGTTTAATTCTCTTTCTAAAGAAGACATTCATAAGATTATTGATGTTGAGTTGGCTCATCTCTACTCTAGATTAAACGAACTTGGTTACAAGATTCAATTGAATGAAGATGCCAAGGACTTTTTATCTGAGCGCGGATATGATGTTAATTATGGAGCACGTCCACTGAAAAGAGCTATTCAAAAATTCCTGGAAGATCCTCTTGCAGAAGAAATCATCAACTCAGAATTAAATGAAGGTGACTCTATCGATGTCAAGTATGAAAAAGATGCAACTGAATTAAAAATTACCATCATTAAAGCGAATACACCTCCTCCAACTCCACCTCCTGCTAAATCCGGGACTTCACGGAAAAAGAAAGAGGAATAATAAAAAAAAGCTGCCATTTATGGCAGCTTTTTTTTTGTCTATATCTGATGAATAAAATAATTTACTTTTTATTGATCTGATATTAACGATTGATTAATTACACGTATGAGTCGAGGTCCTTCGTAAATAAAACCTGTATACAATTGAATCAAATCAGCGCCGGCTGCAAATTTTTCTTTTGCATCTTCTGGTGAATGAATTCCTCCGACTCCAATAATTGAAAAGGATTTATTTGAACGTTGGGCTATATATTTTATTATTTCCGTTGATCGATTCTTTAATGGTTTTCCACCGAGTCCACCCGCTCCTATTTCATTTAATTTCGATGTCTTCGTTTTAAGCAATTCTCTTGAAACAGTCGTATTGGTTGCAATTATTCCATCCAATTTTACTTCAATTACAACCTGAATAATCTCATCCAATTGTCCATTGGTCAAATCAGGAGCTATTTTTAATAGAATTGGTTTTCGCTTCCTGTCTTTCTTCAATTCATCGTTTACAATTTGAAGCCTCTTTAATAAATTCATCAATGGCTCTTTTTCTTGAAGATTTCTTAATCCCGGAGTATTTGGGGAACTCACATTAACAGCAAAATAGTCTACCCAATCATACAATGCCCGAAAACAAATTTCAAAATCTGATATTGCTAATTCAGGAGGAGTCCATTTGTTCTTGCCTATGTTTCCACCTATGATTATATTATTTTTCCGAGTCTTTAGTGCTTCAACAACCTTTTCAACTCCAAGATTATTAAATCCCATCCGGTTAATTAATCCTTCATCCTCCGGAAGTCGAAACATACGTGGCCGATCATTTCCCGGTTGGGGAAGAGGAGTAACTGTTCCTATTTCAATAAAACCAAAACCCAGAAAAGACAATTCTTCGAACAGTTGAGCATCCTTATCGAAACCTGCAGCTAGTCCAATCGGATTTGGAAAATCAATGTTAAAAAGGGTGCGTCGTAATTTTGGATTTTCAATAACGAAATGTTTCCTGAAAATAGTTTGAACTATATTATAAGATAATATTGTCTTAAGCAAACCGGAAACCATATGGTGAACTCTTTCCGGTTCTATCCTGAAAAGAAATGGACGTAATATGGACTTATATAGATTCATTAATTGAAGAACAAATTTTAATAGTTTTTATGACAAGTCAACACATATTAATTTTTTAAAAAGAAAAGCAATTCTTTTTATTTTTCTTACCGGATGCATAATTTAGAATCCACCTCTTTATATTGTTAAAGAAAAACCGATTCCCGTTACAAAATTTGTTGGTGCATTTTTCACATTAAAATGTTTTTTGTTGATACAATGTGCGTAATGAAATATCGAAGAAAGAAATTTTATTTTTATATTAAGCTGCAATATACCATTGATGGCGAACACTTTGTTTTTTTTGAGTTTGTCGGAGTATAAAAACATAGTCGGCAATAACTTTTAAATTTTAATTGAATTTCCGTGTAACTCCCAAATCCAGATAAGCAAGTCTGAATGATGCCCAATTATTATTAAAGCGCCCTTGTTGATTTAAGTAGATGTCAAAGTTCCTGGCAACTTTTTTTAATATAAATGTTTTCCCAAAGTTGAGCATCCTTATAGCCGGCACCCATTGTTGAACAGGCTATAAACAGGTAAGCTGCCACAAGCATTCTTCTCATTTCGATTGCAAGATCGATAAATGAAATGAATTGTGAAATATTTATTTAGATGTATCTAATATTTTTTTTAGTTTTGTCTAAATAATAATATTCCAACTGATTTATTTAAATGCATCAAAAGCCACTATTATCTCTTTCGGAGGAAAACTATTTGAAAGCGATATATAAATTATTGGAAAAAGGACAGGAAAAAATTTCAACCAATTCAATTTCAGAGATGGTTGCCACTTCCCCTGCATCGGTCACTGATATGCTTCGAAAACTAGCTGAAAAAAAGCTGATCAATTATGCACCATATAAAGGAGTAACATTAACAGCTGCAGGAAAAAGGCATGCAACCGGCATTGTAAGGAAGCATCGATTGTGGGAACTTTTTTTAGTCGAAAAATTAAAATATTCGTGGGATGAAGTACATGAAATAGCAGAACAATTAGAACATATTCAATCAGAAAGTCTGGTAAAAAGATTAGATGCTTTTTTAGGGACTCCAAAATTTGATCCCCATGGGGATCCAATACCTGATGATAATGGCAATATTGAAACGACATCGAATATACCACTTTCAAATTTTGGTGTGAATCAACAACTCATTGTTTCAGGAGTGTTTGACCACTCTACTGAGTTTTTAAAGTACCTGGCAAAACTTGGGATCACTACAGGGACAGAGTTGACTATTAAAGAAGTAAATCCTTTTGACCACATGTTAGCAATACGAATAAAAGGCAATAGAATTAGTCAACATATTTCGCATGAAGTAGCTCTAAATATAAGAGTTGCTGCACTATAATTATTTCATCGAATGAATCGTCCACCAGAACAATCGTTGTCAGAAGTCCACGGCTCTGTTGATACAACAGTAAAAATGTCCCGATGGAAAAGGCTATTCTCGTTTTTTGGGCCTGCATATCTCGTTAGCGTTGGTTACATGGATCCTGGAAACTGGGCTACAGATATAGCCGGAGGAAGTCAGTATGGGTATACTTTAATCTGGGTTCTGCTCATGAGTAATATCATGGCTCTTCTATTGCAAAGTTTGAGTGCACGCTTGGGAATTGTTCGTGGCAGAGATTTAGCTCAAGCTTCAAAAGAAACTTTTTCAAAGCCGGTAAATTTTTCTTTGTATCTCTTAGCTGAAATAGCTATTGCAGCTTGTGACCTGGCAGAAGTTTTAGGAATGGCCATTGGACTTCAATTGTTATTCGGATTACCCTTGATTTACGGTGTCGTAATAACTGTTTTAGACACTTTCCTCCTTTTGTTTCTCATTAATTTTGGGATACGAAAAATGGAAGCATTCATCTTAGCATTGATTACGATTATTGGTGTTGCCTTTTTTACAGAAATGGTTTTAGCAAAACCTCAATTTGGTGATATAGCAAGCGGATTTATTCCATCCATACCAGATGAAACTGCCTTATACATTGCAATAGGAATCATTGGAGCGACAGTAATGCCTCACAACTTATATCTTCATTCTTCGCTTGTGCAGACAAGAAAGTTTGACAGAACTGAGAAGGGAATTAGAAAAGCAATTCGGTATAATATTTTCGATTCAGTCATAGCTCTCAATCTGGCCTTCTTTGTCAACGCTGCAATATTAATACTGGCAGCATCTACTTTTTTTAAAAATGGAATGTATGAGGTTCAGGAAATTCAAGATGCACACCGATTCTTAGAACCCTTGTTGGGCTCGGTCTGGGCTCCGAAATTATTTGCTATTGCTTTGATCGCAGCCGGACAAAGTTCAACAATTACCGGTACACTGGCAGGACAGATCATTATGGAAGGTTATTTGAATATAAGGATAACACCATGGATCCGCCGTTTGATTACCCGATTACTCGCAGTTATTCCTGCTTTGTTGACCATTCTTTATTTTGGCGAAGAGTCTGTCGGAAAGTTGCTTATTTTATCTCAAGTAATACTAAGCCTCCAGCTTGGTTTTGCAGTAATACCACTGATCCATTTTGTAAGTGACAAAGTCAAGATGAAACAATTTGTAATACCCGGTTACGTTCAAATTTGTGCATGGGTTGTTGCTTTGACAATAGTTGTTTTGAATATCAGATTAATTGTGGGTCAGATTAATGAATGGATAGAAAACGGATATTTACATGGGACAGGAACCCTATTGGTTTTTAGTCTTTGTGTTGCCGCAGGTATACTTTTAGGATATATTACAATAAAACCATTCTTGAAAAAATCAGAAATCGTACCGAAGGAATTACATTCAGAAGCAGTGAAAATTATTCCCTCCTTAACTCCGGTTGTATATAAACGTATTGCAATTGCACTTGATTTTTCTTCAACAAATACGGTCATTTTATCAAATGCAATGTCTCAGGGCGGAAAAGAAGCAGAATACCTCCTCGTTCATATTGTTGAGTCTGCAGGCGCGCTGGTGATGGATCAGGACATCATGGACTATGAATCGACCAGCGACATCAAAAGATTAACAAGTTATGCTGAGGAGCTTAGTAAGACCGGATTTCAGGTGTCCATTTCAATTGGTTATGGAAATCCCAAAAAAGCCATCCCGCAATTAGTAAATGAATGGAAGGCTGACTTACTTGTACTTGGCGCACATGGCCATAAAGGAATAAAAGATTTAATTTTTGGTACTACTGTGGATGCCGTCAGACATAAGGTAAAAATGCCTGTTTTAATTGTCAAGCATGGTTAAAAATACATAACTGAAAAAAAAATTAGCGAGAAAACTTGGCAACTTCCCTTTGCATGTCTTTCTTTTTCATGTCTTCTCTCTTATCAAACATTTTCTTTCCTCTGGCAAGGGCAACTTCCAGTTTTGCAAAACCACGTTCATTAAAAAATAACTGAATGGGGACAATAGTTAAACCCTTCTCACGCATTTTCGACTCAAGCTTAAACAGTTCCTTTTTATTCAGCAAGAGTTTCCGCATCCGTTTAGGCTCGTGATTATTGTAAGAGCCTTGTTTGTATTCAGAGATATGCAGATTTTTCACCCAGAGTTCTCCATTTATAAGAACACAAAACGCATCAGTCAGGCTGGCTTTGCCCTCACGAATCGATTTAACTTCTGTACCGGTGAGCATCATCCCGGCAGTAAGCGTTAAAAGAAAATTATACTCAAAAGACGCCTTTTTATTGCGAATGACATTCGATTCCACCGGCCAAAGGTATGAAAACGTCAAAGATTCTAATGAGATAATTGGTCAATTGAAAAATTGATTCATTATTATTACTGCAAAAAAAAGAGCCGTTCTTTCGAACGACTCTTTCTTTTAAAAATGCCCTTTTATTTCTACAAATTAATGTTAGAAATATAAAGAAAGGATAAGTGAACCACGAGGATTCATAACACCAATGTTGAAATCTGAACTTTTACCAGTTTCAGTAGTCTTAGTAGAAACAACTGTACCGTTTGAAGACTCAATTGTAGTTGAACCAGCTCCAGTTGATGACATTTGAAGTCCCCAGCCATATTCAGCACCTAAAGACATCTTAGCACCGAAGAAGTATTCAGCACCAATAAAGCCATTAAGACCTAAGTTAAAAGTACTACCTGCTTTAGTTTCAGTAACACGAGAGTTGAATGAAGTAGGGTCAATTGCCTTTAAGTATTCATTTGTTACTTTACCTCCGCCGATACCGAAGCCGATTTCAGCACCATAAACACCTTGTAAACGACCTTTACCACGGTATTTCTGAATACCAAATCCTAAATTGATACCATTTGAACTTGTACTGATTTTACTTGCATCATCAACGCTGTCTGTAACTACAGGAGTTACTGAACCAGAACCGAAATTGATACCAACACGAGCACGGTATGCAGTACTAGCATCCACAACGTATTTACCAACAATAACATAAGGAACAAGTCCATCAATTGTATTTCCGGAAGAATTGTTCAAAAGGTTCAATGCTGGTGCAGCATCAAATCCAACTGACCAATCACCTGCTTCAGGAAGAATTGGTGTACCGTTTTTCGACGTCATTGTTTGTGCATTGGCAAAAGCTACCGAAGAAGCTAAAACCGCAGTCAAGATTAGTTTTTTCATTTTTTTGTGTTTTTTGGGTTTAATTGGTATTAGATGAGGGCAAATTTAAGCGAGATTAAAAATACCAGTCAAGTGTTTTGAAATTCTTTTCCACCCCCAATTGTTCATAGGCCTTTGTATCAGCCAATTAATTAACAGAGAGTTGTGAAATAATCTCATTTCAAAGCCAAGCCGGTTGTATTAAAGAGTATCGAATCAATAGCCCTTTTATTGCAAAACCGTAATAATTGTTACAAAAAACGAAGATTCTCTTGGTAAAATAGCCTTGCTTTTTTTGAAAAAAGCCTCTATCACATAGAAGATCAGAAGATTACGAGGTCAAATCAAAAATAGATTTCAAGAATAATTAACTGTAAGCTTCTTAAGTAAATATTTAAAATGATTTAAAGGTCAGATTACGCTTTTTGACCATGATATCTCTATTCCACCCAAGAAGAAAGAGGATTTACATAAAATTTATAGAAGCAGCTATTCTTTTAGTCGGTTTTTATTGGGTATGAATATTTTTTTACTAAACTTTGATAGTTACGAATATTTTAATCTTAACGATGAACCTTCAAGGATGGGTTTATGAAACCACCGGGTTAATTAATTTGAGTTTTAATATTCTTTTGAGTTTAATTAAAATAAGACAGTTGTTCTTTTTTCAGAAGGTGAATTGCAGATCTTCGTTTGTTAATGCACTAATAATGGTAAACAGTTTTGAAATAATGAACAGACTGTTGATAAATATATTTGTTAGGAATATGTTAATTTTTTTAGCTTGAATTAGTTTAATCGATTAATTAGATGAATTACGTTTAACCATAAACCCAAAACCTCTATGAGAAAAACATGTACGCTAATGGCGTTGCTGCTAATGCTGATAGGCTTTAGCAGTCTTGCGCAGGAAAGAAAAATTACGGGAAAAGTCATTTCTTCGGAAGATAATCTCGGAATTCCTGGAGTGAGT
>JAYSPU010000288.1:0-9808 GCA_043721935.1 Bacteroidota bacterium
ATCCCTTCCGCTGTTTGGGTAGGGAAGACCTTTTATGGAATTGACGTGCGTGAATATGGAAGTGGAAATGCAGGAGCAACTAATACGTTCAGGGTTTTAGGTAAAAAACCCGGTATTGCCGTATTGATTATGGATGTGTTGAAAGGATTTTTAGCCGTTAAAGTGGCGCATGTTATCGGTGATTATGATCCGCAATCTCCTGAGTTTATTGATTTTGAACTTGCTTTGTCTGTATGTGGAATTTTAGGACATATTTTTCCGGTTTACGTTGGTTTCAGAGGTGGAAAAGGTGTAGCTACTATGCTCGGCATCCTGATCGGTATTCATCCACAGGCAGCATTAATCTGCGCAGGAGTATTTATTCTGACGCTCACCATCTCAGGTTATGTTTCGCTTAGCAGCATGGTCAGCGGGGTTACATTTCCGGTTGTCATCATGGTCTTTTATTCTACCAATTCTTCGATTAATATTTTTTCTTTGGCTATAGCGATTTTAATTCTGGTTACACATCAGCGTAACATTGAACGAATTTTGCAACACGAAGAATCAAGAGTAAGGTGGCATCCAAAAGCCATAAAAAAACAAGCGGAATCTAAAGACTAACCTGGTTTTGATAGCCGGAAGGAGGTTATTCTTTACCTGAGCAATTCTTTTCTAATTCTTCCTCAACATCCAATTTCGGATTCAGTTCTTTTGCTCGTCTAAAGTCACTACAAGCTCGGTCTTTTCCATTCATAATGCTGTAACATAGTCCCCGGTGAAAAAGAGCTTCTGCAAAATCCGGTTTCAAGGTTAACGCTCGCTCAAAATCTTTTAATGCCAGATAGACATTGGGCATGTCCAGTGAATTTCTGCTTAATTTAAAATAGCCGCGTTGATTGTATCCATTTGCATTGTCAGGATCGGCATCTATGCCCAGGTTATAATCTCGTGCAGCTTCTTCAATCATGTCATTTTCATTCTCCTTCCCGGCTTGAAGTATCAGTAATTCTGCCTTTACTTTGTCTGGTTTTTTGTAATGATCGATGATTGAGTCTGCTATTACACGCTGCGTAAACGTATATTTTCCCCGGATATAACTTTCAAACGGAACAGAGTGAAAGGTGTTGTGAAAAGTTCGTGCATCGGTAAAAGCGGCAATAAGAATAACAGACATAGGTAGGAGAGTAACTACGATTGCTGAACGGGTAGAATGAACAAGCAACAGTAGTATTCCTATGATGACACTGCCGGTTATAATTAAGCCATCAGCTGCATCCGGTCTGAATTTATACTGCAAAAGTCCGATTGCTGTCAGATAGATAATCATAATTAACATGAACGGGTAAAAACCTGACCTTTTTTTATGACGAATAAAATAACGAGCCGACCAATACGCTATTAATACGATAGTAAGGTCAAGAAAAAATACACCAAAAGCATATCCTGCTCTCTTTAACAGTATTCCAAGTAGAAAAATCAAGGAAAGGATTAAACTTTTTCTGAATGTCATAGCGTCGAAGATAACGGACAACTTTCAATTATGAAAATCACTGTTTTCAACGGCTTCTTTGTTGAGAACATCAGTCCGTTGACCAATCAAACCACTTAGATACCGCTACTTTTACATTGTCAATTGTCAGTCCATTTATATCGTATGAAATTCAAATCGTTCCTTTTACTTTTCTTCATCACTTCTGTCTTTTCTTTTGCAGGAATTCCGGAACGAAAAAAACTTCCTTTTAAAAGCCCGGAGTCTGAACACTGGGCTGACTCTGTAATTACTTCCATGTCTCCTGCACAGCGGATTGCTCAGCTCATTATGGTAGCTGCTTGGAGTAACAAAGATTCGGTTCATATCAAGGAAATTGAAAAGTTGATTAAAGATTGGGAAATAGGCGGATTAATTTTCTTTCAGGGCGGCCCTGTTCGTCAGGCATTAGAAACCAACTATTATCAAAGCATTTCTAAAGTTCCATTGTTGATTGGAATGGATGCTGAATGGGGACTTGCGATGAGAATTGATAGCACTCCACGTTTTCCCCGACAAATGACGCTGTCTGCAATCAACGATGATAGTGTAGTGTATAAAATGGGTAGTGAAATAGCTCGTGAATGTAAACGCTTAGGTGTGCATATCAATTTCGCTCCTGATGCAGATATTAATAACAATCCGGCAAACCCAATCATTGGTAGCCGGTCATTCAGTGACGACAGAGAAGTGGTATATCGTCGGTCTCTCATGTACATGAATGCCTTGCAGGATCAACACATTCTGGCTACAGCTAAACACTTTCCCGGTCATGGAAATGCAGACACAGATTCGCATCTTGCTTTGCCACTTATCAGTCAAAGCGCAGCACAAATGGATTCTATGGAATTGTATCCGTTTAAAAAACTAATTAACGATGGACTGACAGGAATAATGGTAGCGCATCTCGATGTTCCATCGTTAGACTCAACACCGCAGTTGCCTTCGACATTGTCAAAGCAAATTGTGACCGGATTATTAAAAAACGGAATGGGTTTCGATGGGCTTATTTTTACCGATGCATTAAACATGAAAGGCGTAAGTAGCTGCTACAAACCCGGAGTGCTGGATAAACTTGCATTGGTTGCAGGAAATGATGTGTTGCTTTATTCTGAAGATGTTCGAAAAGCGATTGACGAAATTACATTGGCTATTCAAAACAATGAAATAAGTCAGGAAGAAGTGAATACCCGGGTAAAAAAAGTATTGATGGTGAAGTATTGGTGCGGATTAAATAATTACAAACCAATTGATACAACAAATTTAGTTGACGATCTGAATGATGCAGGCTCTAAATTACTTCAGCGCGATTTATTTTCAAGAAGTATCACCTTGTTGAATAATCAGGATTCGCTTCTTCCGTTTAATGTTAAAGATACTTTAAGAATTGCCAGTGTTGTTATCGGAGATAAAAAGTTCAATGCTTTTCAAAAGCAATTGGCATTGTATCAGAACATCGATATGTATGCTGAAGATAAAGATGCATCGGTGCAGGTATTCAATGCATTATTTAAATTTCTTGAGAATTACGATTATGTCATTCTCAGCTTGCATGGAACGACGATGAAGGCGCAAACAAATTATGGTATTCCAACAGTTGCTAATACATTTATTGATTCTGTAATCGCTAAGTACAAAACAGTATTTGTTGATTTTGGAAATGCATATACGCTAACCCGATTTAAAAATCTACAAAAAGCAAAAGCCATTGTTATTGCCTATGAAGATTTTCCATTGACGCATTCGTTAACTGCGCAAATGGTCATGGGAGGAAAAGAAGCAAACGGAAGATTACCAGTCGATGTAATGACAGGATTTAATCGAAATACAGGAATGGCATCTGTTTCTGATCACCGACTGGAATACACAATTCCTGAAGCAGTAGGTATTCCTTCAAATGATCTGAATGGAATTGATAGCATTGTTGCAAAAGCAATCAGAGCAGGAGCAATGCCCGGTTGCCAGGTCTTGGTTGTGAAAGATAATAAAGTGATTTATCAAAAAGCATTCGGTACTAAAACCTATAATACAACTGATAGTATACGAACTACGGATTTATATGACATTGCTTCAATCACAAAAATAGCAGGCACAGCATTGGCGACGATGCGCCTGGTTGAACAAAATAAAATGAATGTTCATCAACCGCTTTCCAGATATTTCCCTAAATTAAAAAACACCAATAAGCGTTCGTTGATTATAAAAGATATTCTTACCCATCAGTCAGGTTTACCTGCATGGATTCCATTTTATCAGCAAACATTAAAAGATTCATCTATTTATAATACTGTGTATTGTTCCGTTTCTGATCCTCAGTATTGCATTCGTATTGCGGAAAATATATTTATGAATCAGGCCTACGAAGACAGCATTATTCAGTGGATATTGAAATCACCGGTCAACGAAAAAGGAAAGTATGTGTACAGTGATCTTGGACCTATACTCATGAAAATGGCCATTGAGAAAATTACAGCTAAATCATTCGACCGATATCTGGACGAAAACTTCTACAAACCACTTGGACTCCGCTTAACATTTCAACCACGGTTAAAATATATGTTAAGTGAAATTGTCCCGACAGAAAAAGATACGGTGTTCAGAAAACAAATTATCCGCGGAGATGTTCATGATCCGACAGCAGCTATGTTAGGTGGTGTTTCCGGAAATGCAGGACTGTTTGGAACATCAAATGATTTAGCGGTTATTATGCAAATGTTATTGAATAATGGAACATATGGTGGACAACGGTTCTTTAAATCATCTACGGTGGAATCTTTTACTACGCGAGCTTTTCACGAAGGGAATAACAGACGTGGTTTGTTCTTTGACAAACCTGAGCAGGATACTTCAAAACCTTCTCCATGCTCGAAATATGCATCGCCACTCACATTTGGGCATCAAGGTTTTACCGGAACATGTGTGTGGGCAGACCCGAAATATGATTTAATCTATGTTTTCTTGTCTAACCGTGTATATCCGGATGCAACGAAAGATACTTTTTCAAAGATGAATGTGCGGACAAGTATTCAGGATGTGATTTATAAAGCCATTTTAAAGAGTAATGCGAAAGCGGAATAAATAGTTTATTTTTGTGCCGAAATGAAAATAGGAATTCTATGTTATCCGACCTTCGGAGGTAGTGGTGTAATCGCTACTGAATTGGGAAAAGCACTGGCCGAAAAAGGACATTGTGTTCATTTTATTACGTACAGTCAGCCGGTTCGATTGGAACATTTTCTCGAGAATGTATATTACCACGAAGTAAGTGTTGCCGATTACCCATTGTTTGAATATGCTCCCTATGAAACTGCACTCACAAGCAAGCTGGTTGACGTTGCCTTGTTTGAGGAACTTGATCTTGTGCATGTACACTATGCAATTCCTCATGCATCTGTTGCATACATGGCAAAACAAATTCTGGAATCGCAGGGAAAACGTTTACCATTCATAACTACTCTTCATGGTACCGATATTACTCTTGTCGGTAAAAATGCAAGTTATAATCCTGTCGTAACATTTGCCATCAATCAAAGCGATGCTGTTACATCTGTTTCTGAATCGTTGAAAGAAGATACATACAATAATTTTAAAGTGTGTAAAGAAATTGAAGTTATACCAAACTTTATAGATATACGTCGTTTTAACAAACAACGAAAAGATCATTTCAAAACAGCGATTGCCCCAAATGGAGAGCGCTTGATAATTCATGCATCCAATTTTCGTCCTGTAAAGCGTACTAGTGATGTCATAAAGGTTTTCAATAAAATTGCAGAACAGATTCCTGCTAAACTTTTGTTCATTGGTGACGGTCCTGATCGTGATAATGCAGAAAAAGAAAGCAGAGAAACTCCCGCCGGTGAACACATTCGTTTTCTTGGAAAGATTGATGTAGTGGAAGAAATACTTTCCGTTTGTGATTTGTTTATTTTGCCATCGGAAACTGAAAGTTTTGGATTGGCTGCCTTAGAAGCAATGGCTTGTCAGGTTCCGGTTATTTCCACTAATACAGGTGGACTTCCGGAGGTAAATGTAGATGGTGTAACGGGCTTTATGAGTAATGTCGGAGATATTGAATCGATGGCAAAAAATTCTATATACATTTTAGAAGATGATTCGCGTCTGGCTGAATTTAAAAAGAATGCATGGAAGCATTCCCAGAATTTTGATATTAAACAAGTGCTTCCTATTTATGAAAATTTATATAAACGGGTAATCGCCGAATCTGTCAATGCTGTACATTAAAGCGCTGCATATTATTTTTGTGATCACCTGGTTTGCCGGACTTTTTTATATCGTCAGACTATTTGTTTATCACTCGGAGGCGAATGAAAAAAGTGAACCGGAAAAAAGTATTCTTATCCGTCATTTTAAAGGAGCTGAACACCGATTATGGTATGGCATTACCTGGCCATCTGCAATTGGTACTTATATATTTGGTTTCTGGACGTGGAATTCGTTCTACGGGTCTGTAGTCCCGGATTGGTTATGGATCAAATTAGTTTTCGTCGCCGGATTAACCGTTTACCATTTGATTTGTGATAAAATGGTTCAACAGTACAGAAAAGATATTGTAAAATATTCAGGTCAAAAAATGCGCGTGTGGAATGAAGTGGCTACACTTTTTTTAGTTGCAATTGTTTTTATTGCCGTGATGAAGGATGGCTTTAACTGGATTTACGGAGTAACCGGATTAGTACTTTTTACTTTCATCCTTATGTCATCGATAAAATTGTACAAATACATTCGGGAGAAAAAGTAAGCGTTCAAGAATCTTCCCTCTATTAAATCAACCTCCGGCTTTCTTTACTTTATACCCATCTTTTTGCAAGAGTATTACTATACGATCGCGATGATCGCCTTGTACCATGATTTCATTGTCCTTTACAGCGCCGCCAACTCCGCACTTTGATTTCAATTCTTTTCCAAGTTTTTCCAGATCTGCTTCTTTTCCAATGAAACCGGTAATGAGTGTTACTACTTTTCCACCTCTGTTTTTTTTGTCGAGCATCACTCGTAAGTCTTGTTGCTGTGGTGGAAGTGTAACACTGGAATATACTTTCTCTTGCTGATACTTGAAATCAGGATTGGTTGAATAAACAACACCTTGAATAGACTTGTTTTTTTTACTACTCATATTCAGATTAGATTAAGAATTTTTGGAAGAAAAATAATACATCCTATAATTATTGAAAGGAAGGATAGTATTAATACAGCTCCTGCAGCTGTATCTTTTGCCTTTCCTGCCAGCGGATGTGCTTCGGGTGAACAAAGGTCAACGATAGATTCTATTGCTGTATTTATTAATTCCGCTGCCCATACTAAACTGATACATATAAAAAGGAGACACCATTCTGTTATTGAAATTTTTAAAAAGAAAGAAATTGCGATTACAACTATGCTGATAAGAACATGACTTCGCATGCTGCTTTGTGTTTTGAAAGCAATGGAAATACCGGAAAACGCAAAGCCGAATTTTTTAAACATTCGTTTCATTTTTATTCCTTAGTAATGCACTTTATATTGTATTCGGAACAACAACCGAAATAGATTGTGCAAGCATTTTTATTTTAATATCGCCATCGAAGAGAACAGGTTCTCCATCAATGTGACCTTCCAAGGTGTTTGGATTTTTTATCGTAATTTCTTTGGCTTTATAGCCTGTAAAATATTTTGAGTTGTGAATGTTGTTGTGTAGCAATCGATAAATTAAAGAGGGAGCAACGTAAGCAGGGAATTTATTCATCATTGAAATATCAATAATCCCATCTTTTACATCTGCAAATGGTGCAATGACTGCATTATTACCGAACTGAGATGAATTGGCAAATGTAAGTAAAAAACAATTTTGCTTAAGGAGTTGGCCATCCAGTTCTATTGTATAATCTTTACCGGGATACTTAGAGAATTCGGTCAAAACTAGTTTTACATAAGTGGAATATCCTCTTGAACCGGCTTTTGAAAAAAGATGTGCTATGTATGCGTCAAATCCAACGCCGATAGTTCCTATACAAAATCTGCCGTTGACTGAAATACTATCGATGAGTTCAATGCTGCAACGATTGAGTACATCAACTGCCTTGATAAAATTTACCGGAATTTTTAAGTGTCGGGCCATTCCATTCCCGGATCCTGTCGGAATAATACCCAATGCTGTATTCGTTCCAATTAATCCCGCACCGGTTTCATTCACCGAACCATCTCCACCAACTGCCACTACAATATCATATCCTTCTTTAGCGCATTGAGCAGCTATAGTTGTAGCGTGTTGAGGAGCATCTGTGTAACGAATGGAAACGTCAATTTTACTCCGGTTAATTGTCCGAAGAATATCCGCTTCATAATGTTCTTTGCCTTTTGAACCGGATCTTGGATTAATAATAAAACAAACCTTCGTGTTGGTCATCTGATTTCGTTTGTTATTATTCCTGTAATCGTATCGTCATTTTATTTTCTATCATCGTACGATTATAATTCTGTACAAAAGCTTTTACTTTTTCGGACATGTGTTGACTTTGGGGAGTTTCCATGCCAAGATTATTCGACATTGAAGTGTCAGACTTGAAATCGTAAAACATGTATTCCCCTTGTGGTTCCATGATTAATGATTGTGATCCTGAAATTAGCTGATACGTGTCATTCATAAAATTAATGGCAAAGCCTCGACCATGTTGGTTGAAGATGGATTCACCATAGGAAAAGTAAGGTTCATCATAGTGAAGAAAGTCTAGGATTGACGGGAGAATATCGATTTGCTGAGTCGTAGTTGAGTCCATTAATGGCAGAATATTGGCCGGAGAAAAATAAATAATAGGAATGGAATATATACCTGCACGATTCTGATAAAATACATTTTCTGACAGTGCTGTATGGTCAGCTGTAATTACAAATAACGTGCTGTCATACCAGGAAGTGGTGGATGCTTTTTCAAAAAACGTACGTAGCGAATGATCTGCGTATTGGATTGAACGATGAATGGGTAAAGAACCCTCTTTAAAATTATTGTTATAAGAATCAGGAATGGAATATGGATGATGAGACGAAAGTGTAAAGATTACAGAGAGAAACGGTTGTTTTGTTTTATTCATCTCCGCTATCGTTCGTTGCAAAAAAGGTTCATCGTATATACCCCAGTGACTATCAAAATCATGGTCATCATTGTATTCTTTTCTTCCGAAATATCGATTAAAGCCGGAAGAAGAAGAGAAGTTGTCAAATCCCATTGTGCCATTTGTTCCTCCGTGAAAAAAAGTAGAGTAGTAGCCTTTTGTATTTAATGTTGACGCCAGAGTAGTTAATGTATTTCCTGCATAAGATGAGCTGATAAAAGGTTCGGTTGAAAGAGCAGGTATTCCGGCTACAATTGCGGGAATTCCTTCTATACTTCTTTTGCCATTTGCAAATGCATTTGAAAAACATAGACTTTTAAGAATTAAACTATCCAGAAAAGGAGTGTAGCCTGTTCTGTTATTTAAAGTACCGATATATTCTTTACCAAAACTCTCTAAAATAATTACTACAACATTTAATTTTCTAAATGTATTTTTAGTTTCAGGAAGATGTAGTACCGGTGAAAGTTGGAGTGATTGTTCTTCGTCCATGAAATGTACAAGCGTAAGTTCAGATCTCCCATATGTTTTCATAAAACTGAACGGAGTATTCAAAATCAACGCTGACATTTTCGCATTCCCATACTGCGATGCACTGATAATGTTAATAGGTTTATATTGTATGCCACCGCGCCATCCAATAATCATAAGTCCGCCAATGGCAGTGACATAAAATAAATTAGTCGAGATGCGGATCTTTGATTTACCGCTTTTCAAACGAGGATATAGAAGGAATAGAAGGAATACGAGAAAAATCAATAATAGTAAAACGTACCAGAAGTCTACCAATGTTTTTGGAACAGTGTTCACAAAGTCATTTCCAAATCCCATTACACGGAATACATCTGCCGTTGCTCTTTTTCCTGCAAATCGAAAAAGTCCGATATCAAGACAGTTAAGTAGTAGATTAAATGAATTGATGATTACAAAAAGAACACGTAGAATTGACTGATAAACGGGTGTATAAAAAAACGAAAAGGGAAATAAGTGTAAACTTATGAAAAGGATATTCGAAATGACGATTGCGGTGATGTCAAACCGTAAACCAAACAAGAATGATTGCATCCACTCTGATTTATTTAATGAATCGAAAAGTGGAAGATTGAAGAGAAGAAATCCTAATCTGCACAAAAAGAAAAGAAACAACAGCAATGCGATTCTTTTAAAAAGCAAACTTATATGGATTGGAATT
>JAYSPU010000289.1:0-7876 GCA_043721935.1 Bacteroidota bacterium
ACATCGATACCACCAAGTACATCCACTAAACCGATTCGAAGCGCATCAGCGCCTGTCCACACACGTCCCTGACCAATGCTATCCACCTGTGCCTTGCTGATTTTTCTTCCTTCGGAAACATGTGTAATAAACGTGTCATACACACGTTCAACTTCTCCTTGTATAATGTCATGTTCCTGAGCTGTCATCTTCCGTGTTGTAGAACCGATGTCAGCCAGCTTACCTGTTTTCACTGTATCGAATGTAATTCCTAATTTATTCTTCAGCATTTTTTCTGCATTGAACATTAGTCCGAACACACCGATAGAACCTGTAATGGTATTTGGCTGAGCAACGATGGTGTCGGCAGCACAGGAAATATAATAACCACCGGAAGCTGCGTAATCGCCCATGGAAACAATGAAAGGTTTTGCCGCTTTTGCGAGAATGGTTTCTCTCCAGATTACATCGGAAGCAAGTGCACTTCCACCGGGAGAATTTACTCTTAGCACAATGGCTTTTATAGTGGTATCAAGTCGTGCTTTGCGAATTGCTTCTGCCATTTTCTCTGAACCTATTTCATCCTCACTGCCTTTGCCGCTAACGATATCTCCTGAAGCATAGATTACTGCAATTTTTTGTCTGCTGAATGCACCGTCTTTAACAAATGCATTTACATATTTATTCAAATCAATAAATTTCACTTTGTCCTTTTCGCCTTGTCCTGTTTTTTTTCTGATAGAAGAAAGTAACTCATCGTAATAACACAATCTGTCTACCATGTGGTGCTCAAGAGCCATTTCCGGTGTACGAGCAGCTAATTCATCAGCAGTGGTTTGTAAAACCTCAGTCGTTTGATTTCGGGAAGCAGAAATATCAGAAAGAATATCAGACCAGATAGAATGAATGAATACAGAAGTTTGTTCTCTGTTTTCCTTACTCATTTTATCAAGAATAAAAGGCTCGATAGCACTTTTGAATTTACCGTGACGGATAATTTCCGGTTCCAGTTCCAGTTTTTCCAATGTACCTTTAAAGAACATCAGGCTCGCTCCAATGCCACGAAAATCTAAATCGCCCTGAGGATTTAGATAAACACTATCAGCTACTGAAGCAAGATAATAAGCACCTTGTGAATAAGATTCACTGTATGAATAGATGAATTTACCCGATGATTTTTTAAAGGCCTGTAAGGCAGTACGAATTTCTTTCAGAGAAGCAATTCCGCTACTCAGACTTGTAAGGTTAAGGAGTATACCTGAAATGCGGGTATCACGTCCTGCTTTGTCTATGGTTTTTAAAATATCATTCAGCCCGGCTTTTTTTTCTGTGCTGAATTTTCCAATGTCAAAATTATCAAATGGATTGTTTTGAGTTCGTTCCGTGACCGGTCGGTCTAATTTTATTTCCAAAACAGAACCATTACTCACATCAACTTTCTCATCATCTTTAAAGGAGCTAACCGCACCTGATAGCATGAAGATTAAAAAGAAAACAAACAACAGTAAAGCGATAAATACTCCGGTAATGGAAGCAAGGGTGAATTTCAGAAATTGTCTCATAGAAGATGATTTGAATGCGAAGTTAAAGAATTGAATGGTGTCGAAGAGGTCTTTGTGAAATTTACTGAATTGAAACCAAGCAGCTTTTAATGTCTCAACAAGAGTAAAAGGGTTCAACCATTTTTTTACTTTTGACCGCATGACCAATTTTCACCGGGCAGTTATTTTACAAGGCAGCAATCTGGGTGATCGATACAGAAACCTTGATCAGTCGCTGGAATTAATTTTAAGCCGAATTGGTAGTGTAGAAAAAGTAAGTTCATTCTATGAGACAGCGCCTTGGGGAAATATGGATCAGGACGATTTTATTAATCGTGTGATTGTGGTGCAAACAGTTTTGAATCCGACACTTTTGTTAGAAAGCTTACTTGCAATTGAAACGGTTATGGGACGGACGAGAACAGTGAAATGGGAGCCACGGACGATCGATCTGGATATATTATTTTACGATGATTTGGTCATTGAATCGGAGGAACTCGTTATTCCACATCCACAATTGCAGAATCGATTGTTTACCCTTATTCCACTAAATGAATTAATTCCGGGCTATATGCATCCCGTTTTGAAGCTATCTATTTCCGACTTGTTAATAGCAACGACTGACCATTCAGACGTCCGTTTATTAGGAGTGGAGGCCATTTCTAAACCATATTCGCGGAGTAAAAGCAACTCATGGCCAAAAAGTTAAAGTATGATTATATTGTCATAGAAGGCAATATTGGTACAGGGAAAACATCACTGGCCGAAAAGATAGCAGCTGATTATCAAACGCGAATTGTACTGGAACGATTTGCTGACAATCCATTTTTACCATTATTTTATGACCAGCCACAACGGTATGCATTTCCGTTGGAATTGTCTTTTCTGGCCGACCGATATCAGCAATTGAATGATGAGTTGACGAGCCATGATTTGTTCAAACAGCAAACGGTGTCCGATTATCTGTTGAGTAAATCGCTGATTTTTGCCACGATTACTTTAAAAAACGATGAAAATGCACTCTATCAGCGACTTTTTCACATAATAAATCCACATTTACCTAAACCGGATTTGCTGGTTTACCTGCACAAAGACGTATCGAATCTGATGCAAAACATATCAAAAAGAGGTAGGGATTACGAGCAAAAAATAAAGCCTGATTATCTGGCTGATCTAGAAAGAGGATATTGGGAATTTTTTAAGCAACAAACAGGTATGCGGATACTGGCAATAGATACGAATGGAGTGGATTATGTAAACAATCCGGCCGACTATGAAAAAATCCTCGAATTGATCAATCGGGACTATGCACCCGGACTTCACCGCCTACTTCCTGAGGGCTGAAAGCCGCATGGTTCGCCAAGTTTTGCTTGCTTTTCGGCGTTCAATGATTAAATTTGCCAAAGAGGTTCGTCCAATCAACAAATCTTATTAACTAACATTGAGCATGCGGATTTTTACCCTATTGATTTTATTTGCCTTTACTTGTTTTGTTTTCGATTCATCGGCTCAAACGGTGACTCGTGATAGCGCAACGGTTCGGATTAAAAGCCATGATTTACCGCGGGCCCGGATATTTAATAGCTGGGATATTGGTGCCCATGCCGGGTTATTATTTCCAAATACGGACATAGCAGCAAGCGATATGAACAATTCAGTATCCAAACCAACATTAGGTTATGGTCTGAGTATTATGAAATTTTTAACACACAGTTTTGCAATTCAGGGTAATTTCATGAGAGGAACTCTGAAAGGAGATGGAGCACAAAGTGGAAGTAATGTGAAATACAATTATAAAACTGACATCAATTATCAGGCAACAGTCAATGCTTATTTTCAAATTGGAAATATTAGTTTTCTAAAACGAAATCCGAATATTGCAGTATTTGGATCCGTTGGTATAGGTTTTATACATTTCAATCCATTGGCTTACAGAGACGGATCAAACATTGCGCATAATTATTTTGTGCAAACCGGCTCAACTGATTCTACAACGTACAGTTATAAAAACACGACGGAGATTGTTTATCCATTCGGACTTGGAGTTAAATTCAGGTTGTCAAAAATGTTTTCCGTTCAAGGGTTATACACCTACAATGTTACAAGATCAGATAAGCTCGATGGATTTGTACGGTTGTTATCGGAGAATGATAATTTTAATTACTTCTCTCTTGGTTTGAACATTCACTTAGGAACACGACCAAAGATGTTGGAATGGCACAATCCAATGTATAGTATTTATGCTGATCTCTACGATACGAAAGACAAAGTGGATTTGATGACGCGTGATACAGATGAAGATGGAGTAGCAGATATTTTCGATCGTGAGCCTGACACACCAAAGGGAAATAAAGTATACGGAGACGGTACTTCGATTGATTCTGACGGAGACGGAGTTCCTGACATAAATGATGTGGAACCATTTTCAGCTAAAAATGCAAAAGTAGATGCATCCGGAAAAGAAATAGACAGTGACGGAGACGGTATTCCGGACTCTGAGGATATGGAACCAAGTACTGCTAAGGGTAGTTTGGTTACGAAGAAAGGAATTACTATTCCAATAGCTAAAGGTAAAGGTGGAGGATCTTCTGTTATGGCAACGAATGGTTGGTTACCCTCTATCTTCTTTGAGTTGAACAGCGACGAGATCAATGTGAAATACAATGAGACAATGGCAACCATTGCTTTGATAATGCGAAACAATCCGGATGTTAATTTACAGATCATTGGAAACTGCGACTTCCGCAGCAGTTATGATTATAACATTAAATTAGGTAAGCGTCGTGCAGAAGCAGTGAAAAAGCATCTGGTACGTAAATATAAAATTGATGCAAGACGTCTGACCATAGAATCATTAGGTAAAAACGATCCGATCACCGAGCAAGATCACCGCATGAATCGCCGCGTTGACTTCAAGGTTGCAGAATAATAATTCCTTACGGGAAATAGTGAAAAAGGGGCGTCTGATGGCGCTCTTTTTTTTTCTGTATACTGTACACAGTAACTGTAAACAGTGCACTGTAACTGTAACAGTAAACTGTGAACAGTAAAATGTGCACAGTGCACTGTAACAGTAAACTGTAAACAGTAACTGACCAACTGACCAACTAACCAACTTTATATACAAAATCCCACAACACAATCCCCGCCGAAACGGCTATGTTGAGAGAGTGCTTCGTTCCCTCCTGCGGGATTTCAATGGCCAGGTCGGCGAGGTCGATGACTTCTTGTGAAACTCCGTACACTTCATGCCCGAAAACGAATGCATATTTATTTTGAGAATCCGGTTTAAAATCCGGCAAAGAAATACTACCTTCCACTTGCTCCACAATGACGATGAGATAATCTTCCGATTTGAGTTGCAGCACTGCATCGGTTCCATTTTTGAAATAGCTCCAATCGACTGATTCTTCCGCACCCAATGCAGTTTTATGAATTTCACGATGCGGAGGTGTAGCAGTAATGCCACAGAGATAAACAGCTGAACAGCGGAATGCATCAGCGGTACGGAAAACAGAACCAATATTATTCAGGCTTCTTACATTGTCCAGAACAGCTATAACTGCCCGTTTCTGAACGAGTTTAAAATCTTCGAGGGATATTCGACCCAACTCATCATTTTGTATCTTTCGCATAAAATAAACAGCATTTAAGAAACTTAATTCCGTATCCGTTCTGCTATGGATACGAGGTAAAAGTAAGGAGTAAAATTACAGGTTTCGTTTAAAAATGTTCAACAACTTTAGAACTCACATACGTGCTTGACGTTTCCAAAAATACAGTCGTAGAGACACCGCTGATGAAGCAATATTATGCTATCAAAGCGAAATACCCTGAAGCATTATTGCTTTTCAGGGTTGGAGATTTTTATGAAACCTTCGGTGAAGATGCAGTGAAAGCCTCATCGGTACTTGGAATTGTTTTGACACGTCGGGCAAATGGTAGTGCTTCGTTTATTGAACTGGCCGGTTTTCCATATCACTCACTTGACACCTACTTGCCAAAGTTGGTTCGTGCCGGAATGCGTGTAGCAATTTGCGATCAATTAGAAGATCCTAAGTTGACCAAGAAGATTGTGAAGCGCGGAGTAACGGAACTCGTAAGTCCGGGAGTAGCGTATAGTGATAAAATCCTCGATCATAAAAAAAATAATTTTCTTGGATGCTATCATTCAGATGGAAATCGTGTTGGATTAGCATTTGTAGACATCAGCACGGGAGAATTTCTAGTAGCAGAAGGCGATGCAGCTTACGCTGAAAAGTTGTTGCAAAATTTTAATCCGGGTGAAATCATTTTTTCAAAAAACAGAAAGAAAGAACTAACGGAAAAGTTCGGTTCCCGATTTCCGATTTTTTCATTGGATGAATGGGTTTTTCAGGAAGACTATGCAAAAGAACTAATCCTTCGCCATTTTCAAATGGTATCTTTAAAGGGATTTGGAATACAGGAAATGCCGGCCGCCATCGTAGCGGCAGGTGCTGCATTGCATTACATAAGTGACACCCGTCAGGATCAGTTACGACACATCAGTGGAATTACACGCATCGATGCAGATCAATACGTTTGGCTAGATAAATTTACAATTCGAAATCTGGAGTTGGTTGGTTCTTCCCATGAACAAGCGGTTTCGCTCATTGATGTATTAGATAGTACTTTAACGCCAATGGGAGGAAGGTTATTGAAGCGATGGATTTTGTTGCCTTTAAAAAATGTTGAAGCAATTGTTGAACGGCAAAAAGCAGTTCAGTATTTTTTACATCATCCGGAGTTTTCGGGAATCATTATATCGCATTTAAAACAAGTAGGTGATCTGGAGCGATTGATCTCTAAAGTTGCACTTGGTAAAATTGCACCACGTGAAGTTCAACAACTGAAGCGATCGTTGGAAACGATTCGTTCTATTCGTGAACATGCATTGCATACAGATGATCCTGTCATTCTTGCACTTGCTGAACAATTAAATCCGTGTACAACAATAATTGATAAGATTGAAAAGGAATTACATCCGGAAGCACCGGCATTAGTTACAAAAGGTGGTGTAATCAAAGAAGGAGTGAATGCTGAACTGGATGATCTGAGAAACATCTCTCTGAATGGAAAAGAATTTTTATTAAAGATTCAACAGCGTGAAGCAGAACGCACAGGCATTACCACTCTGAAAGTCGGCTATAATTCTGTTTTTGGTTATTACATTGAAGTTACCCATACACACAAAGATAAGGTTCCATCGGAATGGATACGAAAGCAAACGCTTACGAATGCTGAACGATACATTACAGAAGAATTAAAAATATACGAAGAAAAAATTCTGGGTGCAGAGGAAAAAATTCTGGCACTTGAATCTCAATTGTTCCTTAATCTGATAGCGGCTACATTGGAATATGTACAACCTATTCAGATCAATGCACAATTGACAGCAAGAATGGATTGTTTGTTGTCATTTGCTTCAACGGCAATTGAAAATGACTATGTCTGCCCGAATGTCAACAATTCATTTATCATTGACATTAAAAATGGTCGTCATCCTGTTATTGAAAAACAATTACCGACAGGAGAGAAATACGTAGCCAATGATTTATACCTCGATCCGGCCACACAGCAAATGCTGATGATTACCGGTCCGAACATGTCAGGTAAATCGGCATTGTTGAGACAAACTGCATTGATTGTCTTGATGGCACAAACGGGAAGTTTTGTGCCTGCAAGTTCTGCCTCGATAGGAATCGTCGATAAAATATTTACAAGAGTAGGAGCCAGCGATAATATTTCTTCCGGTGAATCTACCTTCATGGTAGAGATGAATGAGACAGCAGGAATTTTGCATAACGTTTCAGATCGTTCGCTAATTTTATTGGATGAAATCGGCAGAGGAACTTCTACTTATGATGGAATCAGCATAGCCTGGGCAATTGCAGAATATTTACATCAATACAGTACGGCCAAAACATTATTCGCCACACACTATCATGAGTTGAATGAAATGGAAGCAACGATGCCACGCATACGGAACTTTCATGTCTCTATAAAAGAAGTAAATAATACCGTTTTGTTTTTACGCAAATTAATTCCCGGAGGAAGTGAACATTCGTTCGGAATTCATGTCGCCAGAATGGCCGGCATACCGATAAAAGTAGTTCAACGAGCTCAGGAAATGTTAACGGTTCTTGAAGCTACACGAACCACCACTTCAAAAAAGAAAGTGTCTTCAAGTGGAGACATGCAGCTTAGTTTTATTCAGCTGGATGATCCGGTCCTTGCACAAATCAGAGAAGAAATTTTATCAGTAGATATTGATCACCTCACACCGTTGCAAGCGTTGAATAAGTTGCAGGAGATAAAAAGGGTGTTGAAGGGAT
>JAYSPU010000290.1:0-9509 GCA_043721935.1 Bacteroidota bacterium
AAACATTAGGGATTGAATTCTCAGTTTCTAGAATCACTTGGTCAAGATTATCAAGGCCTTGCTTTAATGCAAAATTAAATTCTGTTAAAAAATTCTGGCTCACATTCTTTGGACCAACCCATACAGCAAAAACAAAAGGTAGCCCGGTCATTTTTTTCCATTCATCTGATAAATCATACACATATGGAAACTGATCTTGCATCAATAAGGCCCGATCACCGATAATTACTCCGGCTATTGCTCCGGTAATTTGATTCTCATATTCCGGAAGTGTTGTTTCCCATTTCACACCTATATTCCAGAATTTTTTAGCCAGAATTTTAGTCAACATAATTGATGTCCGTGATTGGTAGTCAAGCAGGATGGTTTCAATTTCATTCAATGGTACCATGCTCACTAATAAAACAGAAGTAACCGGCCCGTCTGCGCCAATACAATAATCGCTTATTATTTTTCCATTAGAAATTTCAGGAAGTACAGCAACCGGAACCAATCCAACATCTGCCTTCCCGTCAATTAATTTTTGTGCACACACTGATGGCTGGTCAATTTGAAGAACAATGGGAATTGAACCGTTCCATTTTTTTAGACCATAAATAAAAGGATAGCTGTTAATATAGGAAACAACAGATACTATCAGGGATTCACTCATCAGTAATGAATTATTATGTCTTCAATTTGGAACTCCGGGTAACAACTGATTTTCTTGGTGCCTTAACAATTTTAAAGCAGGATTAAATTCTATCAACCAATTCCCGAAGCTCTTCAAATATTTATATTTTCATTCAAGCACAATTAAGGGTTAGGTCGTAACCGAAAATATTTTGTGACACTTGATTAATGTCTTTTAATTACAACCCAAAATTAAATTGTCCTATAGTTTTGTATTAGGATTAAATCTCAACTTCAATTAGTTCACTTACTTTTTTTGCCTTGACTCCTTCATCAATTGCTTGTCCTCTATATGCCCGTAGACGATTTTTTAATCGTTCACTTAATAAATACATAACAGGAACCATGATGAGTGTTAAAAAGGTCGCGAATATTAATCCGAAGATCATTGTCCAGGAAAGCGGTCCCCAGAATGCAGTATTGTCTCCTCCAAAATAAATATGCGGATTGAATTCGCTAAAGAGAGTAGAGAAGTCAATGTTTAATCCCACTGCTAAAGGAATCAATCCAAGTGTCGTTGCAAATGCAGTTAATACAACCGGAGTCATTCGGGTTTTTCCTGCTTCAACAATTGCATCAAATGTTGGTACACCTTTCGCACGAAGTAAATCGGTAAATTCAACTAATAGAATTCCATTTCTAACAACAATTCCTGCAAGTGCTATAATTCCAACACCACTCATGACAATGGAGAATTCCATCTTCCAGATAGAGAAGCCGAGAAACACTCCGATTATACTGAATACAATTTCACTTAGAATAATCAATGCTTTGCTAATTGAATTGAATTGAATAACTAAAATCAATACAATAAGCAATAGCGATGTCATCATTGCCCAACCAAGAAAAGCGGAAGTTTCCTGTTGCTCTTCTTGAGATCCGGTCATCTTGACAGTGACTCCTGCAACCTCCGGTAATTCATCCAATGCCTTTTGTACTTCTTGTACAACAACGTTTTCATTGTAGCCACTCAATACATTGGAGCCAATTGTAACAACTCTCTTTTGGTTTTTTCTTTTGATGACTCCATACGTGTCAGAGTATTTAACTTCTGCAAATGCACTCAATGGAACATCGCGGATAATTCCGCCCATACTCATGTCGCGATATAATATTTTTAAATTACGAAGCATGTCTACATTGTAACGTTCTTCATCGCGGTATTTCAAAACAATATTATAATCATCGTTAATGTCGCGATACTTAGAGATGTCAGTTCCTAATACACCAAGAAATATTTCATTGCCAATTGTGTAAGTGGAAATGCCTTCACGATTTGCTCGTTCACGATCGATATCAAAAACAATTTGTGGTTTTTGATCTTGTAGATCACTTCTTAATTCTTCTACACCTTCTATTTTCAATGAATCCAGTGTCCGTTTTATTGACTTGCTGGTTTTTACCAACTCAGAATAATCGTCACCGCTGATTTCAATATTAACCGGTTTGCCAACCGGAGGTCCACCTTGTTCTTGTGCAACTGTAATTTCTGCACCTGCAATTCCTTTTACCGCTTCACGTATTTTATCGAGATAAACCTGAGTCGATTTGCCGTCTCGTTTTCCAAATTCAACAAAGGCAACTGAGATCTTGCTCTTATTCGGATAGTTTCCCTGATCTTCATCTTGTGGATCGGTTACAGCTACCGTTACATTTGAGATAACAGATTTTACCAGTGGATTCGGCCAATTGATCGCTTTGTAGACTCGTTCTTCTAATACCCGAGTGACGGAATCAGTGTGAGACTGATCTGTTCCTACAGGGAGATTAGTGTATACATAGACGAAATTAGGATCTGCTGTCGGGAAGAAACTCACACCACCACTTCGGAAGCTTAATAAGATGATTGAAAAAAAGAATAAGGCGACAACACTCAATAACATAGTCCATGGACGTTGTAAGCACCAGGTGACTAGATACCGATATTTATTCTGGATTCCAGGCCATGTTTTTTCCTGAAATCGTTGTATTACTTTTTGTAACCAATAATGATTTAACAGGTAGATTAACAAAGTGACAACTGCAAAATTACCGGTTCCGAAATTTATTGCATATCCGATTGCTATTGCAATGACAAATAGAATCAGCGATCTGCGGAAATTTTTCTTTTTCTTCTGAACATCATTTCCTGAGTCATGTGGCTTCATGAATGCAACCGCAAAAACCGGATTAATTATATAGGCAACAAGCAAGGAAGCAGTTAAAGTCACAATCAATGTGACAGGAAGGAAAAACATAAACTTACCGATCACACCTTTCCAAAAGAGAAGGGGAATGAAAGGAGCAAGAGTGGTCAATGTTCCGCTGAATACAGGAAGAAAAACTTCACTGGCAGCAAGCTTAGCAGCTTCAACAATACTTTTTTTACCGTTTGCAAAAATCCTATGAGTGTTTTCAATAACTACGATAGCATCGTCAACTACAATTCCAAGTGCTAGTAGGAAGGAAAACAAAACTATCATGTTTAATGTAAATCCAAGTGATGGCATTACGATGAACGCAAGACACATCGACAATGGAACGGACATTGCTACGAAAAATGCATTTGTTGTTCCCATGAAAAACATCAAGACTAACAGCACCAACATAAAACCAATGATAATTGTGTTGATCAGATCGTGAAGTGTCATTCGGGTTTGTTCACTTTGATCGCCTGTCAGTGTAACTTTAAGATCTTTTGGCCATGAATTTTTTTGTAAATCCGCCATTAAAGCGACAATTTTATCTGAAGCTTCAATTAAGTTTTCTCCTTTTCGCTTTACAATATTTAATGTTATAACATTCTGTTTATCTAAACGCGCATAACTTTCTTGCTCTTTAAAACCGTCAACAACCTCTGCAATATCTTTCAGATAAACCGGACTGCCATAAATAGAATTGACAACCAGATTTCCTAATTGTTGAGCATTTGCAAATTCACCGGTAACTTTAAGTGAACGCCGAACTCCACTCATATTTATAGAGCCAGCGGGAATAGTCAGGTTTTCACTTTGTACAGCTCTGGCTATATCGCCCATGGAAATCCCTGCTGATTGCATCTTTAACATGTCCACATTGATTTGGATTTCCCTTTCAAGTGCACCAATCATTTCTGCCTTTTTTACTTCTCTCAGCGATTCCAATCGTTCCTTTGCATCGTCTGCATATTTCTTAAGCGTACTCAAGTCATAATTGCCACTGATGTTTACTTGCATTACCGGAAGATCAGAGAAATTGATATCCATAATTTCAGGATCATTCTTCAGGTCTTTTGGTAAATCTTTCTTTGCACGATCTACAGCATCTTTTACCTTTTGTTTGGCAATATCAATGTTGATGTCAGAATTAAATTCGACAATTACATTGCAATAATCCTGTAAGGAGCTGGATTTAATTTTCTTTACTCCGGGAATACTTTTACATTCTTTTTCAATTGGCCGGACAATTAAATTTTCCATGTCCTTAGGAGATGTGCCGGGGTAAACGACACTAACATAGATGTTCGGTAAGGATATGTCCGGAAAACTTTCCTTCGGCAAATTCATATATGCCATACTTCCGGATATAGCCAGAATCAACGTAATGACTAAAGTCGCAACGCGATTGTCAATGGCCCAGGAAGATGGTTTAAACTCTTTAAATTTTTCTTGCATAGAAATCAAAACAATACTGTTTATATATGATTAAAGTTTTATTACGTCACCTTCGATTACATTTTGATAACCGTTGGTAATTACTTTGTCACCTGTATTTAATCCTGATACAATCTCAGTAAAGCCATTATAATTCATTCCTGATTTTACCGTTTTTCTTTTTGCTACCATTTTACCTTTTTCATTTTCTGCAACGTATACGAATTCACCATCGCTTGATTTTTGTACAGAGCCAATTGGTAATACAAACGCAGATGTATCAGAGTAGTCAATGATTTTTAGGATGGCAATCATATTGGGTCTTAATTCCGTAGATTTTTCTTTTAGCCGTACTTCAACATTGAATGTTCTGTTGATCGGGTCTATGCGATTTCCTGAATAATCAATTTTAGAAGTAATTTCTTTTTTCTGATCAGGAAAATATATGATTACGTCATTTCCTTTTTTAACACGATTTATAAATGATTCGGCAATTTCACCTTTTACTTTAAGTGCCGTAAGGTTCACCACTCGAATTGCCGGCATTCCCGGTGCTAATGTTTGTCCTATCTTAACACGTACATCATCTACCGTTCCGTCAATTGGAGATTTAATTCGTGTCATGTCTAATTGTTGACGAAGACTTCCCATCCGGCGTTCAAGCGACTCTTTATTTGTCTTAGTCTGTAAAAACTGAACTTCACTCCCTATTTTTTGATCCCATAGATTTTTTTGGCGATTAAAAATTTGAACAGCCAGATCAAGTTGACTTTGCAACTCTAAAATTCCCTGACGAACAAGTTTGTCATCGATTATGGCCATTGTTTGCCCTGCTGATACACGATCTCCGGCTTTCACATATAATTGTGTTAATGTTCCTGGTGTTTCAGGACTAAGCATGACATCTTCGTCACCTTCAACTTTTGCCTGAACCTCTATAAAGTGATTAAAAGTCGATGGAGTTAGTTCGGTAATTCCTACCATCTTTTGTTTTCCTTGGGTTGAATCTTGTGACGAAAGTTCAGCTTCTAGTTTGTTTATTTTTTCTTTTAAGCCGGCTTGTTCTTTTTTTAGATTATCAAGTTCATCTTTTTTATCAGAAACAGAAGAACAAGAAACGATTGAAGCAGTCAGGAAGAATAAAAAGAGTTGTTTTTTCATTGTATTGTTTATGAATGGGAGAGAAGTGGTTTAATAATTAAAATTACCTAAGGATTTGTCCAGATTTATTTTTGCAATAATCGCATCGTAAAGCGCATTGAAATAATTAGCCTGTGCTTCTTTTAAAGAAGATTCTGCATCCAGTACTTCCAGATTAGAACCAACACCCTGATCGTATTTTAGTTTAGTTGTTTTTGCAACTGAATTGGCCAACTCTAGATTTTCATCTTGTGTTTGTAGTCCTGCTAATGCATCTTTTAATGAAGCACGTGAAGCCGCGACTTCAAGTGATACTGCATTTTCGAAATTGGAAATTTCATTCTTTACTTTTTTCAAAGTAAGTCGTTCTTGTTTGATGTGATAGTTTTTCTGGAAACCATCAAAAATATTAATGGATAGAGTTGCACCAATTAAACCAATTGGATACCAGCCATAATTAGATTCGAATAAATTAAATTTAAAACGCTGAGCATTTGCTTGTAAGGCACCATATAAAACTAAAGTAGGCAAGTATTGACTTTTATATCGCTTGAGATTGTACGTCTGTAAACGTTCTTGTGTTTGTAATATAGAATATTCAATTCGCTTGGATGGTTCAGGATTCAAAGTGCTTACCGGCAGCTGTTTTATTGCAAGTTCATCAAGTGAATCTGTAATCACTATATGAGCTTTGTAAGATAAACCCATTTGGAATTTTAGGGTAAGTTCAGATAAGTCAATGTAGCGCGTTATTTTATCTTGTTCTGCAGAAATATTATTATAGGCAACATGAACACGATCCAAATCTATTTTTTCAATAAAACCGTTATCATATAAAGCCTTCGTATCGCTGAAGAGTTTCTTCAATCTGGTTACATTGGCGTCGACCATATTCTTTCGTTGTCGAACTAGTAGAACAGAATAGTATGCTTTGGTAACGGCAATAGCTGTTTCAAGTTTAGTTCTTTGTAGATTTTTTTCTGAAAGCTCACGATACGTTTTAGTTGCACTTACACCAATAAGATAGGATGGATCAAAAAGCAATTGAGAAGCTGAAATGCCGGCCAATGCATTGTAACGAGTGCCAAATTGTACGGTTGTAAAACTCCCCGGTGGACCACCAAAAGCTTCAGCAGGAATTAATGAAGTCGGAATTTGCACATAGTCTTTTATATCAAATGAACCATTGATCTGTGGCAAACCTATACCAATGGTTTCTTTTACTTTGGCTTTAGCAATCTCTACATCAAGTTGTGCATTGATAACTTCCTTTTGATTATTCAGTGCAATGTCAACAGCTTGTTTAATGGAGAGCCGGAGAGTCGAATCGGCCTGTTGAGCTTGTGCAGCTTCACCAATGACCAATAGAAAAATAAAACTCAATATTTTTTTCATATTCAGCAAGACGCTTTAGAACGGTTTATATTTTTGAATGCAAAACTTTTGTTTGTTTCTTGTATTTTTCAATCAGTTTGAATCCTTTCATAGAAACTATACCATGAAGAAAGTGATCCAGTAACTCTAATTGTACTTTCTTTAAGTTGAATTCAGAAGAAGGAAATAAAAGTGGATTCATTCCCCATTCAACTTGTTCGATTCGTAATTTAGAAAGTACTTTGATATTGATATTACTTCGGTAAAGTTCTTCTTTAATGCCGGCCTTTAAATTTTCCTCTACAAAACCAATCATTGCCTGATCCTTGAATGATTTAAAGCTATGCCATGCATTCGGATGATACTTTTGTAAATCGTAAAACAGAGCAGGATTCTTTCGTTGGAAGAATGATGATAGATGATCCATAACCATGAGTATTTCTTCTACAGGGTTTTTAGATTTATCTCTGAATGTAAGCATGTGATGATGCTCATCCTTTAAAATGCTTTCAGTGAGTGATTGAACAAGAATATTCTTGTCTTCAAAATAGTTGTATATCGTTTTTTTTGAAATTCCAAGTTTTGATGCAATATCATCCATCGTAACCGTGCGGATTCCGTTCCGGAAAAATAATTCCCCTGCACCTTGTATGATTCTTTCTTCCGGATTCAAAATAGTTAAATGGAATTGGGTCGCAAAACTATGGAAACTATTTGGAGTTCCAAAGTTTCCATGAAATATTCTTTACGCTCTGTCTTTTTTGGTTTTGCCCTATCTTTCAGCTGATTTCTCAGGAATGTAGTGTTAGTAAGGTTTTAAAGCAAGGTTGGATGTTGTATGTTGAACCGCTACCTTTGTTGACCTTCTTTATTTAATGTAATGGATATCAATTCTTTAAATTCAATTTCCCCGGTTGACGGCCGTTATCGGAATCAAACCATTGAGTTGTCTGATTTTTTTTCAGAAAAAGCACTAATGCGGTACCGTCTTCTTGTTGAAGTAGAATATCTCATTGAATTATGCAATGGACAAATCCCTCAATTGAAAAATGTAGTAAATGTAGAATCATTGCGTGAAATTTATAAATCATTTACCGTTGAAGAGGCACAGGAAATAAAGGATATTGAAAAGCAAACCAATCACGACGTAAAGGCAGTTGAATATTTTTTAAAAGACAGATTAAGTAAACGGGGATTTGATAGTATTAAAGAGTTTGTACACTTCGGCCTGACTTCTCAGGATATTAACAATACTGCAATTCCTTTATCAGTTAAAGATGCAGTTCATTCAAGTTATCTACCGAAAATAAATAGTGTTCTTGAGCAAATCCGTGGGTATGCAAAGGAATGGGAAACGATATCCATGCTTTCGCATACACATGGTCAACCGGCTTCTCCAACACGACTAGGGAAAGAGATGATGGTTTTTGTAGAGCGATTAGAAAATCAATTGGTAACGTTGGGTCAAATACCGTTTACCGCAAAGTTTGGTGGAGCAACCGGTAATTTCAATGCTCATCACGTTGCTTATCCTGGAATTGATTGGAAGAAATTTGCGAATGAATTTGTCGAGAAAAAATTGGGACTACAACGCCAGCAATACACAACCCAAATAGAGCATTACGATCAGTTGTGTGCATTATTCGATGGAATGAAACGGATTAATAATATATTGATCGATCTGAGCCGTGACATCTGGACTTATGTCTCCATGGACTACTTTAAACAAAAAATAAAAGCAGGGGAAGTAGGGTCGTCAGCAATGCCACACAAAGTAAATCCGATTGATTTTGAAAATGCAGAAGGGAATTTGGGAATTGCTAATGCAATGTTTGAGCATCTCACCGCAAAGCTTCCGATATCTAGACTTCAAAGGGATTTAACAGACTCGACTGTTTTAAGAAACGTTGGAGTGCCTTTTGCTCATACTTCCATTGCGCTCCAATCCATTACTAAAGGGTTAAACAAATTAATTGTCAATCACGAAGCAATCCTTGCTGATTTGGAAAACAATTGGATGGTTATTTCGGAAGGCATTCAAACAATATTACGCAGGGAAAATTATGCAAATCCCTATGAAACATTAAAAGAACTTACCCGAACTCACAACAAACCTACCCGTGAGGTTTTCGACGCTTTTATTAAAAATCTGGATGTTAGTGATTCTATTAAAAAAGAATTGCTTACGATTACTCCATTCAATTACACAGGTATCATACAATGAAAGTATGTGGATTTACTTTTATCAGAAACGCTATAAAATTCGATTATCCGATTGTTGAAGCGATCAATTCTGTCTTGCCACTTTGTGATGAGTTTGTTGTCATGGTTGGAAATTCAGAAGATGAGACGTTAAAGTTAATTAGGCAAATTGGTTCGCCTAAAATTAAAATTTTTGAAAGTAAATGGGATGAATCACTTCGTTCAGGCGGTAGGGTATTAGCCGATGAAACGAATAAAGCACTCAATTGTATTGACGCTTCTGTGTTTGATTGGGCCTTTTATATTCAGGGTGATGAGGTTGTGCATGAAAAATATCACGAGAGTATTCGATCGACAATGGAAAAGTGGAAAGATAGCCCTGAGGTAGAAGGATTACTTTTCAATTACTTACATTTTTATGGTTCATATGATTTTGTAGGAGATAGTACACGTTGGTACAGAAAGGAAGTTCGTATTATTCGTCCGGATCGTTCGATTCGTTCATTCAGA
>JAYSPU010000291.1:0-10945 GCA_043721935.1 Bacteroidota bacterium
TTGTATCATCTGAAAAAATTACAATTCCTCCTTCAGCAGTACCTACCCAGATACGACCTGTTGGATCTTCGGCAAAACTATGTACTGTATTGCCCGGTACGTGAAGATTCTTAAGTTTTCCGTTTTCCAGATAATATGCGCCGTTCTCATCTGTGCCGAACCAGGTTCGTTTTTTTGAATCTATAAAAACAGAATATATATAATCTGTACTTAAAATTCCATTGTCTTGTAACTTCGTTTCTTTTAAGATCGATGCATTTTCAGAGGCTCCATTCGAAAGGGTATATTGATTTACGCCATTGAAGCCTGCTACCCAGATTTGATTACCTTCTCCATTAATTGATAATATGCTTGCACTTTCAATGCTTTTTCCTTCGATGATATGTCTTGTTTTTTTTGTCGCCGGATTGTATCTGAAAACACCTTCACCCATAGTTCCTGCCCAGATAAATCCATAGTGGTCTTCGTATAAGGTTACAATGTCCGGCGGATTTTTTCCCATAAGTATTTGAATGGATTCTATATGCCATTTTCCGTATGCATCTTTTTTTATTCTGGAAAGCTGATTATCCGGACTGAAATAAACACTTTCATCACTGGCATTTAAAATACAATGAACATTTTTTATTTTTGTATTATCAATCTCAGATAGAAATTGAATTTTAATTCCTGATGTTCTAATCAAGTGAATGGATTCTGCAATCCAAATGTTGTTCTCAAGATCAGAAATGAGGTCAACAGGATTATATGTTCTGCCAATGTTTAAAGGAAATTCAATTAGTTGTCCATTTTTTTTTCTGATAATGATTCCATGCTCTTCTGTTAAAATCCAAAGATTAGTCTCGATTAAAATTAATTGTATAACCGGACCATATTTCCACTTTTCCGTGAGTGGGTTGATTAATGTATTGGATTTGTAATTGAACAGTGAAATACCTTTGTCTTGCATTCCTATCCACAAGTTTCCATTTCCATCTCCAATTACGCTTCTGACAATGTCATCGGGTAATTCCTGATCAGCATTAAAAACAGTTACTTTTTTCTTTCCATTTTCAAATTGGACAAAATTTATTCCTGCATCTGTCCCAACACATATTCGTTGGTCGGAAGTTTCGGTGATGGAATAACAATAATTATCACTCAAGCCATCGTTCTCATCGATGTTATACATTCGGTTTCTTTCTATACAGTATATTCCTTCGCCTTTTGTGCAAAAATAAAGATGCTGTGCCTGATCAAGTGCAAATCCTGTAATAGATACTTTTGGAAAACCTTCTTGCGGATTGTATAAGATCGTTTTTGAACCAATGATTTGAAGTATTTTTCCTGTCGAAAAACCAACCCAAATTATTTTATCCTTGTCCTGAAAAAAAGCTGTGACAGTTTGAAACAAGGAAGAGTCAGTGCCTGGTATTTTATAGAAATCAGATCCATCAAATTTAAAAACCCCTTTGTCAGTTCCGGCCCAGAGCTGCCCATTGTTATCCCGAAATAGTTTAGTGATTTTTGGACGTGAACTTTCTGTCCGAATATCGAACATTTTATAAATGACTTCTTCGCTTTTGACTACCGGGAGAAAGAAGAAAAAAGAAAAAAATATAAATAATACAAGCTTTAGGCGAAAGATCATTGTGTTTTATTGTGTCCTTTTCATAGTAACTCGTATTTCTACTAAAATTTCAGTAGCCACTTTTTCATGTACAATTTTGGGAACTTTAATGTTGTGATCTGATAACATAATAGAAAAACTGGATTTCACATCTGCAACTCCATTTTTTATATTCAAGGTACATTTAATTATTCGTTCATTGCTGATTCCATGTATGGTTAATTTACCCTTCGCACGAATGCTATAATCTCCATCCTTATTCATATCAATGTCTTCAATTATTTTTCCTGAAAAGTAGGCTTCTGAAAACTGATCGGACTCTAAATATTTTTCATTAAAATGTTCTTGTTGGAGTGGACTGTTGAACCCTTCAAAAGAACGGATGGGAACTATAAATGCAAATGTTTTTTTTGTAGCATCTAATATTCCTCTTAATCTGTTAGATTCTGCATTAATTATCTCTTTCTGTGCCTCTGATCTAAAACGTACGCTTCCATTATCGGTAGAATAATACAGTTGTTCTTGTGATTGTCCGGATGAAAAGTTCAACAGAAAAAAAATGGACACTACAAATAATTTTCTCATGAGGATACAAAATTAATAGCTGCGATTACTTTTGCAAGTACGAGAGTGTAAATTGAATTGTTTTTTCAGTTGCTCCTGCATTCTTCATTACATATTCACCTGCTAGCTGTCCTGCTTTAGTGCTTTCAACTGAATCTTCCAATAAATTACCAATAATATCCTTAGCAACAGAAAAATTTTGTGCCGAAAAACCTCCACCAATATTTATTAACTCAACTGCCTCGTTGAATTTGGTATAGTTTGGTCCGAAGACTACTGGAATAGAGTAAGCAGCTGCTTCAAGTGTGTTATGAATTCCCGCTCCAAATCCTCCTCCAATCCAGGCAATTGATGAATATGAATACAACGACGACAACAATCCGATCGAATCAACTATTAAGACACGGGCATTTTCATTTAAAGAAGAATAAACAGTTATTTCTTCATTTTTTAATATTGATTTTGCTTTTTGTGTCAACTCATTAATTCTCGAAGGTGAGACATCATGCGGTACTAAAATCAATTTGACTTCTGAATTTAGTTCGGCTAATGCTTTTAATAGAATTTCCTCATCTTCCGGCCATGTACTTCCTCCAATAAGAATTTTATTATTCCCTTTAAATGCATTGATTAATGGAAGTTTTTTTTGATCATTAACAATACTCATTACTCTGTCAAAACGAGTATCACCCGTTATTTTATAATTGTTGATTCCGGCATTCTTTAAGAGTAGTGCTGATTGTTGATTTTGAACTAGAAGTAATGTCGCACGTTCTAACATTTTTCTGAAAAAAATTCCATAAGGCTTGAAGAAGATTTGATTTTTTCTGAAATGAGAAGAGATAAAGAAAAAAGGAATGTTCCGCTCTGATAATTCATTGGTGTAATGATACCAGAATTCATATTTTACAAAATATACAGCAAGTGGATTAACAATGCTTATGAATTTTTTGGCTGTAGCTTTTTCATCTAAAGGTAAATAGCAAATATGATCGGCACCTGAATAGTTTTTTCTGATTTCATATCCGGATGGTGAAAAAAAAGTAAGTAAAATAAAGTGTGTTGGAAAATTGCTTTTTATTTTTTCCAAAACCGGCCTTCCTTGCTCAAATTCTCCGAGAGAAGCACAGTGAAACCAGATTACGTTTTCAGGTTTTTTTTCAAAGGCTTTTCGTAGAGACAATTCCCATTGTTGCCTGCCTTTTAGCCATTGTTTTGCTTTTTCATTTCCTGAAAGTGATGCACAGAAAATAATAAAGTGGTAAAATCTTAAAGCGGCATCATAGAGCAGCTTCATTAGTTGAAGTAATATTTATCAGCTACTCGTTTGTATAGAGGGAACATCCAGCCTAAATGTATTCCAAATAACAAGTCAAGTCGGCTTGAATCGTCTTTTAATCCGGTGTCAAAATTTAATTGCCTTCTGTTTTTTGTAAATGCTTGTGTAAATTCTAAGCCACCGTAGAAGTTAACCAGTTTACGGTTACTGAAATTGATATAACCTATGAACTCTGTTAGTGCTAATCCGGAACTTAGTCTGTCATAACCTTTTTTATATTCACCTTCCAAAAACGGAATCGGACTTCCCGGTGTGTCAATCCAGATTTTGTGTTGAAGATAGCCAACTGCTGCTGTGAGCATCAGTCCTGAATTAGGATTTGGTCCGATAAAAGGAAGTATTTTTCCACCTTTCAAATTCAATTGTAATCCTCGTTCATATAATAAAACAGTACCATATTGTCCATTGCCATCAATAATATTTCCATCTGATGTTTTAAAACCATCTAAAATTGAACTCTCTTTTACATGGTCACTGAAAAAGAATCTCCCTTCAATACCGGCAATCCAATTTGATTTGAATTTCCATTGGAACTCAGTTCCAAAAGCAAAATTATTTCCGAATCGTTTCGCCATATCTGCTCCAGGATACTGATAATTAAAGGTGATGCCTATTGTAGAAAAAGACAAGCTGGTATCCTTGATACTTGTCTGACCTGAAACAACAGAGTGAACTATCAGGAATAAAAACAGTAGTCGAAGTGATTTCATATTTATATTAATTTATCGATTTGAAGTAGTAGACGATTCACCCGGAGGAGTTGAAAGGAAGTCTCCGGATTTCCCTCTTGGAATCGATAAATTTTCAAATTCTTTTCCTTTAATTAATTTACATATATATATTAATTGTCCGCAATGATAAGCGTAATGTACCAATTGACGATTCAATGCTCGCAGTACACTGTGTGATTCATTTCGAATAAAAACTGTTTTTAACAAATCTTCTTCCTTCAGATTTTCAATCACAACTAACAGACATGACCACCCTTTCTCCCAATAGTTGTAAAGTGCTTCGCGATTGGTAAAGTGGTCGATGAATTCTACATCCCGATTTCGATTGGGTTTTTCTCCATCCGTAGTTAGAAAGTCTGTAAAACGAGACAGCATATTACCGGCTAAATGTTGCATCAGAATGACAGCACTGTTGGATTCTTCGTTGGGAGTGTAATGCAGCTGAGCATCAGTGAGCTGAATTAGCGCTTTCTCTGTATTTGATTTCATTCCCTTAAAGCTTTTCAGGGTTTCAAGGAGGTAGGTACTACCTAGGTTCATTCAGTTTTGATTTTTAAATCGTCTGCATTGAATTGATAGGGGAGAAGCTGACGAATGCTTTCGGCTTCCATTATTTTTCCTGTTTCACCGGTCATTAGAATCCGTATGTTCTGCTGATAGCGATGTTCATATTCTGCTATAGCCTGACGGCAAGCTCCACAAGGAGTAATCGGTTTATCTACCAGAAAATGGTCAGACATGGCGGTAATCGCTAGTGCTGTAATCTTGACACCCGGATAATTCGCGCCGGCAGCAAAAATAGCTACTCGTTCAGCACATAATCCAATGGGATACGATGCGTTTTCCTGGTTATTTCCTCTTAAAATCACTCCGTTTTCCAATAATATCGCAGCACCAACATGGAAATGGGAATAAGGAGCATATGCTTTGTTCATACTTGCCTGAGCTTCCCCAAGTAAGTTACGGTCCGCAGTTTCAAGCTCTTCTATTTGATCATATTCTGTTATTCGACAGGCAATTTCTACTTTTTTCATATCTTAATTTGAAGGAATAAATGTAGTGAGAATAAATGGGAATCAACAACGTTGTCTATACCTCAACTATGCTTCGCTTTTGCTCAATCCTGTTAATCCGAGGAGTATAAACACAACATTTTCAAGGATCTTGCGTATTCATAAAATCCCGAAATAATCTGTCAAACTCCCGTTGAAAATGATAACCTTTGAGCGGAAATTTATTAAAATGAAATTAAACAAACTTCAAATTATGCTAGCCGGGCTGACTATCCTGGTTGCATCTCTTGCTTCATGTAAAAAAGATGCCGGACAAGGTGGTACTTCAACAATCAAAGGTAAGGTGTTAGTCTACAAATATGACAATGCCTTTTTAGCCGTAGAAGATACCTTTCCAATGGTAGACAATGATGTTTATATTATATATGGTTCTGATCATAACACTTACGATGACAACTACAAAGCTTCGTTTGATGGATCATATGAATTTAAATTTCTTCAAAAAGGGAAGTATAAACTCTTTGCATATTCTACTGACTCAACCGGTGCAGCATCAGGAACAATTGATCTTTCTCGTCCTAAAATCCCTGTGTTTATCAATGTGGAGATTACAAAAAACGGTTCAACTGTGATTGGACCTGATATTATCATCATTAAAAATAAATAAACTGCATGTATAATAAGTCAGCAATCGTCGTATTGATGTTGCTTTGGTGCGCAACACTTTCATTTGGACAAAGTAAGAAAGACCTTAAAAAAAACAAGGTCAAGTCTGTCAGAGAAACAGAGTTTTTAATAAAGGATGGAAAGGAAATTTCCCGCGACAATTCTTTTCAACGATTTGATTCCAACGGGAATATTATTGAAGAAGTAGATTATGATAGTGAAGGAAAGTTGAAAAGTAAGTTGACGTATGTGTACAATAAAAATAATGAGAAGATTGAAGAGGGTAGTTACACTACAGACGGAAAATTAAAGAAGAAAAAAGTATATAAATATAAATCAAACGGAGATAAAACTGAGGAAGTACATTACGATGCTGCCGGAACTTTTTTACAACGATCTATTTTCAGTTACAATGCAAACGGTGACAGAATCAGTGAAGTGGTATTTGATCTGCAAAATACCGTCATTGAAAAAGTGTTGATGGTTTATGATAATAAAGGCATGAGAGTAGAGAGGAAGACACTGGACGGAAAGGGCAATGTCACTTCAGATAAAAAATATATTTACGAATATTAAAGATCAATTGGATAATAAGGAAGATAAACTGTCAGGATTTAAACCCATCTCACTTCAAGAAATGGATAATGTCCGGTTGCAGGATCGTATTGACACTAAATTTATGTTACGGGAAGATTTGTTCTTAACCGTGTTGGAAGAAATGCAACGTGACTATTATGTGCTCGAAATTAATGGTGCCAGAACGAGTAGTTATGAAACCTTGTACTTTGATACGGATCAATTTCGACTTTATCTGATGCACCATAATGGCCGGTTGAGCCGGTACAAAGTAAGGAGCCGACGGTATGTTGAATCGAATTTAAATTTTTTCGAGATAAAATTTAAGAATAGTAAAGGTCGGACCATAAAGGATCGGATCAAAAGACCTGAATTAGTCACTGAAATCGTTGGTGATTCAAAAGAAGCTGAATTTTTAATACAGAATAGTGGTATTGATCCGGCTCAATTAATGCCTCGGTTGTGGGTGAACTATCATAGAATTACATTTGTAAATAAAAACGCAAATGAGCGATTAACAATTGATACGAATCTGAACTTTACTTCCGGAGATCTAAAATTTCCATATAATGGATTAGTCATTGCAGAAGTAAAGCAGAGTTCATTAAAAGAGAAAAGCCCTTTTGTTAAATTGATGAGAAAGTACAAAGTGAAAGAAAGATCGATCAGTAAATATTGCCTGGGTGTGATCTCTCTGAATACTGACATTAAGAAGAATAATTTCAAGCCCACATTACTTTATATTCAAAAATTACTTAAAGCATCATGAACGAAGCATTTAATCAAGTTGAGTTATTCGATAAATTGTCTGATAAATTTTTCTGGCGTTTGCTGATCGATATTCTGGCAATGGTTGTAATTGTCAGGTTGATTTATTTCCGGATTTATAAGAAGAAAGATTACCTCTTTACCTTTTTTCTTTTCAACATTATCATTTTTGTCATCACGTATTTGTTAAACAAAGTGGATATGTCGCTTGGTGCTGCCTTTGGTTTGTTTGCCGTCTTTTCTATGTTACGGTACAGGACAGAAGGGATTTCGACGAAAGATATGACGTACCTTTTTATTGTAATCGCTATCGGACTTATTTGTGCAGTAAGTAAGGCTACTTATTTTGAATTGGGAATCATTAATGTGATATTAATAGGATTCACATATGCATTAGATGGAAATTGGTTGGTTAGAAATGAAATGGTAAAGACTATTCAATATGAAAATATCGAATTGATCAAACCGGTTCATTACAATGATTTGCTTGCTGATTTAAGAAACCGTACAGGATTAGATATTCACCGGGTAACAGTTACCAAAATTGATTTCCTAAAAGATATAGCGATCATTAAGATTTATTTTTACGAGGATACTACTAAGCTCAATTAAGCTTCATGATAAATCGATCTTTCATATTGGTTAGTTGTTTTCTTGTTTTTTTTATTCAGGAAAATAACTGCCATGCACAGATTGATGATGTAGGTGTATGGACCGGCTTTACAGTTGACCACAAGTTCACTCGTTCCCTTTCAGCCGGTGTGACTCAGCAATTACGACTTTATAAGGATGTTACCCGAACTGATCAATACCTGAGTCAGCTTTCACTTAGTTATAACCTGACCAAAAATTTTAAAGCTGCTCTGGCTTATCGGTATTCATACAAGGATAGGGAAGGCTATTTTAGTAATCGACATCGAATTATGTTCGATCTGGCATATCGTTACAAATACAAAAAGATTACGCTTACACTTCGGGAACGGATACAACGACAGGTTATGGCAATTCATTCCAGTGAACTGGGATACTTGCCGGAGTGGCATTGGCGGTCAAGACTTGCTGTTCGGTATAACATGGAGAAAAAATATACTCCCTATGTTAGTGCTGAAATTTATTACTTAATTCAAAATCCGAAGCGGGATGTTAGTCAGATAGACAGGATCAGGTATGAAGCAGGTGTTGACTATGAATTCAATCGGAATCATAGCATCAATCCTTTTTTATTGTTTCAATACGGCTTGCCTGATAAGGTTAATCGTTTCGTGTATGGAATTTCGTACACAATTTCAATCTGATTATTTCTTTACTATTAGTGCAATGGCATAACAAGCTACACCTTCTTCGCGACCGATAAATCCCATCTTTTCATTGGTTGTGGCTTTGATAGACAGATCATCTGTCGGAATATTCATGACTGTACAAAGAGCATTAACCATGGCCGGAATGTGAGGAGCGATCTTTGGCTTTTCGAGCGTTAGTGAAACATCGATGTTCCCGATTTTATAATTCTTGTCATCAATTAAACTGCATACTTTTTTAAGGAGTATTTTACTGTCAATATTTTTAAAAGCAGCTGATGTATCAGGAAAATGAATACCAATGTCACCAAGATTTGCTGCGCCTAACAATGCATCGCAAATGGCATGTATAATTACATCAGCATCGGAATGACCGAGTGCGCCTTTTGTATGTGGAATTAGTATTCCACCCAGCCAGAAAGCCCGATCATTTTCAAGTCGGTGAACGTCGTATCCAAATCCTATCCGCATCGTTTTTAATTAAGTTTTGTGTTGGTATGCCTTAAAAGTTAAAGCAATAGATACAAGTATCCGTATTTTTTGGAAATAAAAAAAGCGAACCGTCTAGTTCGCTTTTTTTATATGTATGAAACATTATTATTCGGAGTGATCGTTGTCGCTGCTTTTTACTGCATCAAAATTGAAGAGTAGAGTAAAGCGCAAAGTGTTCTCCAATGGATTCCTTTGTGTAGTTGGAATCAGATAAGCAAAATCAAGTCCGAATACATTGTAACGAAGTCCGGCACCAATGGTGAAGAATTTACGATTTCCTTTTGTAGCTGCTTCGTGAAAATATCCGGCACGAATGGCAAATTGTTTGTCGTACCAATATTCAGTACCGATTGAATAAGTGAACTCTTTTAATTCTTCTTTAAATCCTCCCGGTGCATCAGACCATGAGCTAAACAAGGCGGAAGCAACAGAAACACCTGTTGGATCTTTTCCATAGAGTACAATTTTGTTTCCATTATTATCAACAGCATAATTTCCTGTACTGTCTTTGAGGTAAATCGGTGGAGTAGGGATTAATAATTTATTGATATCTGCTCCGAATGAAATAGTATTGTATTGATCCAATTCAATCAATAAATTGGTACCTAAACGGAAATTGGTTGGGATGAAATCTTTCGTTTGTGTATTAGTATAAGACACTTTTGTGCCAATGTTTGACATGGTCAAGCCAAAAGCGAGTAGTGATTTTTTACCGGATACATCAATGTCTTTTCTGTAATAGACGGAAAGGTCAGCAGCAACAGATGTTCCAGCATGCGTGTTGATTGTTCCGTTTTGAATAGCAACACCACCTGTAAGGTTTGAGTAAATGTAACGGAGAGCAAGACCACCGGAAAAATCTTCCCCCAATTTGCGGGAATAAGCAAATGACAATGCCCATTCGCTCGGATTAAAGGTGGCATATCGAACAGCATTTTCATCCGTGAAGTCAATATTACCAAGAGAGAAGTAAAGTAAAGACCCGGCAATGGTCTGATCATTCTTTAATTTTTTATAGCCGGAAATGTAAGCGAGATTGATATCGTTTACCAATGCTCTCAGCCAAGGAGTATAGGATACTGAAAAGCCACCGCTTTTTTCAATGAAAGCCATTTTAGCTGCATTCCAATGGATGGAATTTGCATCGGGACTTGTAGCAGCACCATAATCGCCCATGCCACCAGCTCGTGCATCCGGTGCAATTTGCAGAAAGGGAACAGCCGTCGTTATCGTGTTGATTTGTCCGAGGATCTGATCTTTGGTAATGTTATTCTGTGCGAGGCCTGTCATCGTTAATGAAAGAATACCAACGATTGACAAAAGTGATGTTTTTCTGATAAAATGCATTATTTATAAATTAAAGAGAATGTCAAATATACGGGATAAATTAAATTTAGTTTGGTTTGAAGTGATTTTGATAAAAAGAGAAGTTGCCTGTGCTTATTTGAAACGGTAATAAAACAAGCCCGAAGGCTGATTTTAAACTTAAAATGATTTCATTAATGAGAAGAATGCTCATTCAATCATTATCTTAAAATCACAAGCTTCTCAAATTTGTCGGCATATTCACCATCGTCTGTTCTGATACGGAGTTTGTATACATATACTCCTTTTCCAATCCGATCACCAAAATCATCAAGGCCATCCCATTGAATGTTATCCGAACGGTATCCTGTTGGCGTTATTTTATCGCTAAGCGTTTTTATTAATCTTCCCGATATGGTGAAAATCTGAACCTGAACATCCATAGGTATGAAAGGCCGGTTGTGCTCAAACATAAAGGTGGTACGGGTGGTGAATGGATTTGGATAGTTCAATACATGGTCTAAAGCGAGTTTTGCACTTTCGCTCACGATAAAATCAGTCGTTGCTTCGTTCGAGTTATTATA
>JAYSPU010000292.1:0-8813 GCA_043721935.1 Bacteroidota bacterium
TTTTGCTCAAACTACCGATGAATCGCGTTGCGTCTACTGCTCATTCAAGGAAATGTGTCATAGGGAATGAGTTTGTTGATGAACAGTAGGAGGCAAGAAGTAAGAAAAATGTTGGTCAGAGGTTGTTTTCTTTTACTCACTAATTTCCCAATCATTCAACAAAAGGAAGGGATAAGAAGAACTAACGTCAAATGTCAACAAAATTATTTGCTCACTATTCACTTAAGACAACTGACTTGAGAGAAGAAAGAACGGAAAATATTTTATAAATTATAAATTTAAATTTAATTATTAACGACGCCATTCATTACTTGTATTCTAAAAGTCTTTTACTACAATTTCTATATCACTATTCCTTCCTTTATCATCGCTACACGAAATTTTTATTTTTCCTTTTTTCGGAATGAAAAATAAATCTTGTCCGGGCGATACAGTTTTATAATACCGATCGTTTATATACCAATAAATCAAATTTACATCGTTTGAAACAGACGCCGCCAATAGAAGCTGTGGAGGATTCTTTTCATTCCGTTCTACTGTATATTCTTTCTTATTGAGCAATGATTTAATTTGAGGTGGGTGACCTTCAAATAATCTATTGCACTTGGGATTGTGGGGTGGTATTTTTCTGTAAGTAACGTGTTCAGATTCGTAATAAGTTAGAATATCCGGTTCTAAGTTTGGATATTCTACTGTACTATATCCATTCAATGGTAAACACGTTGTACAATATGAATATGTTGAATCGATGTTCACAAAAACTTTTTTTAAATGATCGCACCGTCGAACTGATGAAACTTGTGGTATATAATAATCGATAATTCTATTCGCACATTTTTCGTCAGGAAGCAAACCGGATTCAGGACAAACTAATCGAAAGTCGAGTTCTGCCGGAGGAATTAATCTACTTTTAGATGAGTTGTAATCGAGTGTATTGAACAACTCAAATAAAAGAGGTGCTGCCATTTCTGCTCCTGTTAATTCTGGAACACCTTCTCCTGAAAAATTTCCAATCCAAACTCCAATCGTGTAATCGCTGTTGAACCCAATACTCCATGCATCTCTCCGTCCATAAGAAGTTCCTGTTTTCCATGAAATTTTCGGAATATGTAGAGCTGAACTAGCTACATCTGATGGCATTTCAGGTCGGTTTAATTGCGTGAGAATATCTGATATCATATATGCCGCTGAAGGTGAAATTAATCTAACCGGAATAATATTTGCTGTGTCATTTTGGAGAAAATTCGGGCGATAATATATTCCATGATTGGCAAAAGCACTGTACATTTCAGTCATCTCTTCTAACTTCACACCGCAGCCACCTAATACTACGGATAAACCAATCGATCCTTCTGAATGCAAAACTTGTCCGAAGCCGGTCAATTTCATTTTATCAGTTAACGATTTTATTCCGATAAGATTCAAGGTTTTCACAGCAGGAATGTTCAATGAATTGGCTAAAGAATATTCAACTGTTACACTTCCGTTAAACTTCATATTATAATTTTCAGGTGAGTAACCATCTATATTGATTGGTACATCGGCTATTTTGCATTTTGGAGTTAACAACCCATCATCAAATGCAATCGAATATACCAATGGCTTTAAAGTTGATCCTGGCGAACGTACTGCTATAACTCCATCTACCTGTCCATGATGTAGTGCATCTGAAAAATCTGCCGAACCTAGATAAGCCTCGATATTGTGTGAGCGATTATTTATTACAAAAATTGATGTGTTGTAAATTCCATAAGGATATAATCGTTTTGAGTATTTTTCTGCAATGGATTTCAATTGTTGTTGTTGATGCAGATTTATATTTGTATGAACTATTGGTAAATCTGGATATTGCCTGTGCATTCTCCATGAAAAGTGTGAGGCAAACTTCGGAAGCTCTGCACGTTTTGCATCAATAGGTTCTTTTAACGCATCAATAATCTGTTCTTCTGGAAATAAATTATCTGCCTTCATTTTATTCAACCACTTATTTCTTGACCGAATCAATTCTCCTGAATTCGATCCAGGTCTCAATGTTCCAGGGCGATTAGGAATAATTGTCATTGTAACAATTTGTCCCAAGGACATCCGATCGGGTTGTCTCCCAAAATATATTAGTGATGCAGCTTTTATTCCTTCAATATTCCCACCATAAGGAACTAAATTGAAATATAAATTCAATATCTCTTCTTTTGAATACATCCACTCGAGTTGAAATGCACGAAATATTTCAATTATTTTATTTAGGTAAGTGCGGTCTTTTGGATACATCAAACGTGCAACCTGCATAGTAATCGTACTTGCACCTGAAGTTCGCTTTTGATAAACCAAATTATTAAATGCTGCCCTGAATATAGCAATTGGGTTTACTCCGAAATGATATTTAAAATATCGGTCTTCTTTATAAATGATTGCTTTTCTCAATTGCACACTGATGTCTTTCGTTTCCACGAGCATCCTCCATTTATCATCTTTGCTCAGAAAAGAATACATCAATGAATTGTCTGATGAAAGGATTTGTTGAGAATAAGAAATCTTTTTTTTTAATGGGGAAATAATATTCAGGATTTGAAATAAGAGAAAAATGCAGAATGCACCGAGCAGTAATCTCTCAGCGCATTCTATAATTGTTTTGAAATTCAATATTCTTCTGGACATTATAAGTTTTAATGCACGATAATCTTTTGTGCTCCATTGTATGAATGATATTCTCCATTATACATTGCATCAGCTGAAACTGGCCCCATTTTGAAAGTTCCGGTAGAAACGGCACGAACTAGATAATAGAATGATCGAGGTTTCTGATCTGCATAAGTAAAGAAGGTAATTCTATCATCACGAACATCCATGTATTCCTCCGTTGCTTGATCCTTTATCCAACTCATGTCAGCAACTTCACTAATTCTTGAGTTTTCAATTTCAAATCCTGCAGGTAGAATATCTGCTAATGCAATATTTTCCACTTTCGATTTTTCAATATTCTCCAATGTTAACTTTATGGCAATTAGATCACCTTGTTTCACATTGGTCGGATTTATAGGTTGTCCAAAGCGATTGTAGAAATATTTTCTTGCACGAATAAATTTATCTTCTTCTTTTACATCACCTTTTGAATTAATACCATTTACTTCAGCAAAATAATAAAGTTTACCACTTCCTTTTGTTGTGACAGTAATGGTTTTCCCGGCAAGACCATTTTTAATGACCAATTCATTTCCGGAAAAAGATCCTATTGATTTGCCATCTATTGTTAAATTAGCAGTAATGTCATTGCTTACATTTTTCCGCATAAATTTTCCTAGTGCAAGGAATGAAAATGCAGCTTCCTGTGTGTTCAGAAAAGTTGAATTATTAATCTGTTGAGAAAGATGCCGAATCATTAAGGGAATCTGAATGTTATCGGGATCTACATCTAGTAAAACATTCATAGCAATAGCCTGATCTCTTATATAAGAATAGAAACTTCCATTGAAACAGTTTATTGATCGTTCTCCTTCAAATGATTTTGGTAACAATTCTTCAAAGGTTTTTCTTTCGCCAACAGCCAAATAAGTACAAGCTAACATATAACGTGAATCTAATGCAAGAAGTTCTATTTGTGATTTAAAGAAATTCATTGATGAAATATCGGCTTTTCCATAAAGTGCCATCAAAAATAATGAATAGATATTCTCTTTCTTGAAGATTGTTCTGTTTTTAGATACATTTGAAAAATCATAGTAAGAATAGTCTTTCTCAATTTGATGCTCCTTTACTTTTTGACTCATGTATAATAAACAACGATTGATAACTTCGTTGTTCACATCATATCCTGCTTTCTTGGCTTCTGCTAGGAAATGTAATGCATAGGCTGTTCCCCACCAACTCTCTTCTGTTCCTCCTGGCCAGTAACTCAAGGCGCCATTGTATAATTGCATTCCTTGTAATTTCAAAATTGCTGCTTGTACATTTTCTACCGGACTTTGTCCTGATGAATTTCCGAAGCGCATATTCTTTACTAAATCGGAAAAATAAATTTGAGGGAATGCTATTGATGTTGTTTGTTCTACACATCCATAAGGATAACCGATTAAATAGCTTAACGACTTGCCCATTTTTACCATAGGATTAGCACTTATAGTTAAACTTGCCGATGCCGACGATGGAATGAAATCATGCTTAAATGAAATCGTTCCGGTTCCGGAAACTTCTCCTTCAAAACTTGTCTTTGCCAATGTAGTTGAAGGACGGATTGTAATATCTGTACTATCATTGAATGTTTCATTCATTGCATTTACAGTAATAACGATTTTTCCTTGTCCCATCAACATTGGAGCAACTATTGAAAAAGTTACTTTCTTTTCACTGTTGGCAGGTATCATACACTCTTGTTTCACCGAGCCATTAACTAGCAATGATCTGGAAACTTTTACTGTTGCAGTAGCTTTTGCCACTTGATTGGTTGTGTTCGTCAATGTCACCGGCATTTCCAATGAATCGCCAGGTGATAAAAAGCGTGGGATAGATGGGCTAATAACAATCGGATCTGCAACTTTGATATGCTTATCACTACTTCCGAATGATCCGGCTTTATATGAGCAAGCCATTACGCGAAGGTCGCCCGAAAATTGAGGGATATCTACAACGTATGATGCTTCTCCACTCGAATTTGTTTTCATGATACCACTCCATAATGAAACTAATTTCACACGCTTGTTGCTTAATGGATTTACTCTTTTGTCCATTGCCATAGCCATTTTCATATCCATATCGCCACCAGTAGATGACCGCCGCAATTTAAGATCAGGTAACAAAGAAGCGTATACGTCATAACCATTGACCATCAATGCTTTTTTCTGATAGAAATATTTGTACGGATCTGGAGTTTGATATCGGCGAAGTGCAAGAATTCCCTCATCTACTACCGACACTGTGAACTCTGAATTCGGTGCGCTCTTTAATTTAATAATTTGCTTTGTTCTGCTACGTGAATTAGCGACACAATTAATCACCACTGCAAGATGATTACTTGGACGCTCTATTTTTATAGGAAGGAAACCGTGAGCGACTGTAAGTGGAATCGACCCATCGTCGACCGGACGAAAAAGTGTTGCTGTAACATAAACATTTGGCAGATAATTCTCTTTCAATGGAAGTTCCATAAAGCATGAGCGATTGTCTGTTTTTAAATATCGAGTTTCAATTACTTTGTCGCATTCAATTGAAACTAACACTCGGCCGTTGAATGGAGTTTTAAATATCAGTTTTGCTTTATCCCCAACATTATAATTTTCTTTATCTGCTTGAATATCTACCTGCCCTTCAGTATTGACTTCAAAAGATGTATTATTCGTATACCCATATCCATATGCATAGAACTGACTTGAAACATACCTTGGACTTCCTGGACGCTGAATTCTGATTTCATATTCGCCGGATTCGCGAGGAATGAAAGAATAATTGTATCCATTTGCGGAGAGAGAGATGTTTTGATCAGCCAACAACACTTCTTTCTTTTTTGAAATATAATGGTAATGCCCGCTATAAGTATCGCTTTCAAGAGATGAGTACCAATCGTAACGAATAATTTGGATTCTTGCTTGAGAATTAATTGCTATTCCATTTTTATCTGTTGCTATTAAAGGAATCACAAATTTATCGCCGCGATTAACATAGTAATCATTCAGCTTGATACCGTAGAATTCTTTCTGAGTAAAAATTGGAAATGAAACAGCTCGATTCACTGGTCGGCCGGTTTCATCGGTCACAGTTGCAAATGCTTTTACTAATAGTAGTCCCTGATCCTTCCATTCACTAAGAGCAGAAAATGTTTCAGTAGCGATTCCTCTTGTATCGGTTTTCCCTTCTCGAATTCCGTTGACTGATAAGGGAGAAGAATTATCTGTTTTTATGCTAAAGCTATAATCGGGAAATTTTTTGCTGAAAAAATTTCCTCGATCTACAGTAAATTGAAGCTCGTATTTTCTATCACTTGCCGGAGGACCAAACATATTTGTAGCTGTGATCGTTGTCTTTAAGCTGTCACCTAAAAACAATTCCTTTTTCGACAATTCTAGCTTTACATCAATCCGGTCGGGCATAAATTCTTCTACAGCAATTTGTTTTGAATTCAGCAATACATCATTGGAAGAAAAAACTTCCGCAGTATAACTTCCTGTAAGGGCCGATGCAGGAATTGGAATAGATGTTTCAAATGCTCCTTCTTTATTTAATAGTCCACGGGCTGATTTAAATTCTTTTCCATTTGGTGCAATTAGTTTTATTTTTATAGGAACATTGATTAGTGGAAGCCATTGTTCTGTTCTGATCACCGTATTTAAATTTATAATTTCTCCCGGTCGGTAAATATCTCTGTCGCCATATATAAAGGCCATCAATTGAGAATCATTCACTCTTCTTCCTCCAACATCAAAGCGCGAAGCATCTACTCGCGAATCAGAAAACAAAACATAATTGAAATCTTTGTCGATCGATGCAGTAACCATTGAAGGAATAAATCCATTCATTTTTCCTTTCAAATCTTTAAAAACTGCAATTCCTTCGCCATTCGTTTTTATTGTTGTAATATTTTGATTGTTACCACTTATTAAACTAACCGAAACACCACTCATCGCTTCTGTTGTTTTTATTGAATTAGCAAAGACATAAACTTCATCATCGAATGCTTTTACAATTAAGCCGATATCGGAAACGGATATTAATTTGGTAGCTCGAACCCACTGATCTTTTGAAGAGGATGCAATAACAAGATAAATGCCTTTGTAAGTAGAAACATCATCGAACGACAAATTCAATAAGTGAACGCCATTTAATACTGCAAGATCCTTGGTTTCATAGACTCGATCAAGAATTTTATTTGCATATTTATCCATGTCGCTTGTATTGTATGATACTCCTGAATTGGAATAATCTCCTTCTTCATCATAATAGCCATCAGAATAGCGCCCTGAACGTAGATAGTGTTGGATATTGTTTTCAAAAATGCGATAGATCTGAACACTTACTTTTGGAATATTAACCAAATTCAATGCTAGGTTTCGTGATCCTTTTGAAGTCATGTAAACTCCTTTTTGGCTTACAAATGATATAGCAGGCTCCATTTCCCCAAATGATATTTGAGTTGAATACTTACTCTCAAGTTTTCCTCCTAAAAAGCCTTTTAGCTTTTCTGTAATTTCCAATTTGTAATTAGTTCCACTTACAAAAGGAGCGTTGATGTAAAATCCATTCAAGGCTTCTTCAATTGTAAATTTCAAAACCGGATAAATCGATACTGACTGTTGAGCAGTCGTAAGATCTATTGACTGAGTTGTATAAATATGTATACGTGGCTTCATATCCTGATATTCGGCAATTGCATCATTTATCTTTAATTTGTCGGGAGATGGAATTGAAAGCATTTTTTCAAAGGCCGTTGTTGTTTGATAATTGCTTTGTATCGTTCTCAACCCTTTTTCAATAAACACTTTCAAGGTAATTTCTTCTGCTTTTTCCGGTGAAATATTATCAATAATTGCAGTAAGCATTTCTGATGGTGCAGATGTTTCCATTTGATAAACAGTAGGAGCGCCATTTATTGCAATTTTCAATAATGGTGAAAGTGAAGTAGGATCAACTTTGTAATTGAACTCCATTGAAATTTTCAAAGATGCCATTCCAGGGTAAGCAAGCGATGCTGCCCAATATCCTGTTGCTTCATTCAGTTTTAAAAAGGGTGTATGAAATGTGGCTTTACTATTGTCTATATCGAATCCTTTACCGGCTGTTTTTGAAATCGATTTCTGTAATGTCAAACTATATTCAGTTGCAGGAGCAAAACCTACTGTAGGAGAAAATACTAATTCACTTGCTGAAGTCCACTTGAATTTTCCGACTACCTCAGGAGAAAATTTTACAAACGATGTCGTATCCCAAATCTCGAATAATGAATCTGGAGCAATTGCCCGATTAAAAGTAAAAACCAAATTTTGTTGAAGCTGAACTTCTTCTCCGAAATTCTTATTTGTGATCTCAATCCGATTGTGAGTCATACATGAGACAAAAAACACAATCAAGAAAAATAATATAGCTTTGGAAAATTTTTTCATAAGTTTTGTTTGTGATATCTTTTTGAGACCGTTATCGCGAAAGGAGAATTATTTAAAAGAGATTAAATGATTTAATTTGTTTGATGACTTTGAACAGACACTTTAAATTAGATTTGCAAAGTTGGTTTGTAATTAATATAAACTTGATATTTTAATCTAGTTAATGCAAATTTTATTCTAATTATAAAAGCCGCCAAAAACCTGAAATTAATTCTGCCCAAGAGTTGAATTAATAGTTTTGTAATCAGTACTTAAATTTACTGCCAAAAATATACTTTTAAACCATTCAGACATAAAAAACATTTGAAACCTCAACAATAGGATTAATAGGATAATGACTAAAAAGGTATCTCAATACCGGTTTTAAAAAGCAACAATTTAGAAACAGGAAAACCTTGGAATAGGGGCAATACCATTAGGTCATTTTATTACTCATCATTCACTTTTGAAGAACGAAAGATGAACCTTTTTTACTTCTTACTTTTTACTTCATCCTTCTTACTTCATCCTTCTTATTTCATCCTTCTTATTTCATCCTTCTTATTTCTTACTTCATCAATCACCCCAAAAAAAAAGGCTGACCTTTTTCAAAGTCAGCCTCACTATTCTTTAAGCAATTATTCAATAATTACTTTTATCGATTGCTTTTCTGTATCACTTAGCAAATATCCAAAGTAAATGCCATGCTGATACTCCGAAACATTTAATTCAATATGATTCGCTCCTGTT
>JAYSPU010000293.1:0-13167 GCA_043721935.1 Bacteroidota bacterium
TCTGAATAAATAAATGGCGATGAAACTCTGTTGAAATTACCAACTGACAACTGACCAACTAACTAACTGCCATTTCAACTATTCGTTGGCGCTCGGCTAGAAATTCATTCCAGACTTCCTGAACAATTTCGGCGGCGGGTTTGATTTCGCGAATGGTGGCGGAGACTTGACCAATTTCCAACTCACCTTCATTCATATCGCCTTCGAACATTCCTTTTTTTGCTCTGGCACGACCAAGTATTTCTTTCAATTCTTCATTCGTTGCTCCTCTTTGTTCGGCTTCGTAAATGGTATCGAAAAAATGATTGCGCATCATTCGAACCGGAGTAAGTTGTTTCATCATCAACATCGTATCGCCTTCTTTACTTTCTATGATGCGATGTTTAAATGCTTGATGACCGGATGATTCAATCGATGCAACAAAACGGGTTCCCATTTGTACGCCTTCTGCTCCAAGTACAAATGCAGCTAACATCGATGCTCCGCTTCCAATTCCTCCTGCTGCTATCAAAGGCAGATTAGTTGCTTTTCGAATCGTTGGAATCAGTACCAGTGTTGTAGTTTCTTCTCTACCATTATGGCCACCTGCTTCGAACCCTTCAGCAACAATTGCATCCACTCCCGCTTCTTCACATTTCAATGCGAATTTTGTATTTGCTACAACATGCACAACGTTAATTCCTTTTTCTTTTAGAAAAGATGTCCATGTTTTCGGATTGCCGGCTGAGGTGAAAACAATCTTCACTCCTTCTGCTATAATAATCTCCATTATTTCTTCCACATTCGGATACAACAATGGCACATTTACGGCAAATGGTTTTGTGGTCGCTGCCTTGCATTTTTGAATATGTTCCCTTAACACATTGGGATACATGGAACCGGCTCCGATAATGCCCAATCCTCCTGCATTGCTTACGGCTGAAGCTAATCTCCAGCCACTGCACCAGATCATACCGGCCTGAATGATGGGCAATTCTATATTGAACAATGAAGTAATTCGGTTTCCGGGTAGTTTTGACATATAGGATTTAGATGAAAATCGGCTAAAAATAATACTTTTGTCGGACAAAGAAGGAAGGATTTTGTTCAGGCAAATTCCATATCCATTTTAAACACTTGATCGATGAAGGTAATTATTCCGGTGGCCGGTATTGGAAGTAAATTACGTCCGCATACTCACACACAACCAAAAGCATTGGTGCCAGTGGCCGGTAAGCCCATTCTTTCTCACATTATCGACTCACTCATCGAAGCGGGACAGGATGATTTCATTTTCATCATCGGTTATCTGGGTGAGAAAATTGAATTGTATATTAAAACAAATTACCCTGACATAAAGAAACAATTCGTTCTTCAGGAACCTCGTGAAGGAACCGGTCAGGCTGTTTACCTTTGCCGCGATTTTATTAAAGATGATGACGAATTAATCATTGCATTGGGTGATACAATATTTGATGTACAATTGACCGGCGTTTTACACACGAATGGTTCTATGCTTGGAGTGAAAAAAGTTGGCGATCCACGTAATTTTGGTGTGGCAGAATTGGATGAATCCGGATATATTAAAAGTCTGACTGAAAAGCCTCCGATTCCGAAATCGAATCTTGCGCTGGTTGGTTTATATAAAATATGTGAAGCAGGACAATTGCTGAGCGCCATCAAATATCTAATGGATGAAAACATACGGACTCAGGGAGAATTCCACCTTACAGATGCCATCATGGAAATGATTCGCCACGGTGCTAAGATCAAAACTTTCCCTGTCGAAAACTGGTATGATTGCGGAAATCGTGGAAGCTTGCTGGATACAAATGCCATGCTTTTGAAAAAAACCTTGGGCTCGGCACAGGATTTAAAATACGAAAATACCATCATCATTCCGCCGGTAAGCATTGCTGCAAATTGCCAAATCAGCAATAGCATCATCGGACCAAATGTTTCAATTGGCGATCATACCATTGTGAATTATAGTATCTTAAGAGATGCCATCATAGGCTCTTATTCTGAAATAAAAAATGCCGTTCTTCACCATTCGGTTATCGGTAGCGATGCCTCACTTCATGGATTGAGTCAATCGCTCAATCTGGGCGATAGTACGGAGATCGATTTCGGATAAAATGATTTGCCTCCTATTCTAAGTAAATTAAAAAACCTCAATATCCTCTCACAATGGAAGAAGTAGACAACACGGTAAGCATGATTGAAAAAGACACAGAAATCTTTTCACTCATTAACAAAGAAAAAAAACGTCAGCAGCACGGCATTGAATTGATTGCTTCTGAAAATTTCGTCAGCAAGCAAGTCATGCAAGCCATGGGTTCTTGTCTGACAAATAAATATGCAGAAGGCTATCCAGGTCGTCGTTACTACGGTGGCTGTGAGATTGTCGATATGGTTGAACAATTGGCAATCGATCGCGCGAAAATGTTGTTCAATGCAGAATACACAAACGTTCAACCTCATTCTGGCGCACAGGCAAATGCAGCTGTCATGCTTGGTGTGATCCAACCGGGTGATACCATTTTAGGTTTTGATTTGTCTCATGGCGGACATCTTACGCATGGTTCTCCGGTAAATTTCTCCGGAAAATTATATCGTCCTGTTTTTTACGGAGTGAGTCCGGAAACCGGCCAGGTTGATTACGATGCTATGGAAAAAACAGCTCGAGCTGAAAAACCAAAACTGATTATTGCCGGTGCATCTTCTTACTCTCGCGACTGGGATTATGTTCGCATGCGTAAAATTGCCGATGAAGTTGGTGCCTTATTCATGGCCGACATTGCACATCCGGCCGGATTAATTGCCCGAGGATTATTGAATGATCCGCTTCCTCATTGTCATATCGTTACAACGACAACACATAAAACATTACGCGGCCCACGTGGTGGAATGATCATGATGGGAAAAGATTTTGAAAATCCGTGGGGATTAAAGACTCCAAAAGGAGAAGTAAAAATGATGAGTGCAATTCTTGACAGCGCTGTTTTCCCCGGCACACAAGGCGGACCATTGGAACATGTGATTGCTGCAAAAGCAGTAGCATTCGGAGAAGACCTGACAGACGAATACATGACGTATTGTATTCAGGTTGTAAAAAATGCCCGTGCAATGGCAAAAGCGTTTATGGATAAAGGATACAAAGTCAGCAGCGGTGGGACAGATAATCATTCCATGCTGATTGATTTACGCTCAAAAAATATCAGCGGAAAACTTGCCGAAAATATTTTAGTGAAAGCCGACATTACAGTAAACAAAAACATGGTTCCGTTTGATGACAAATCACCATTCGTTACTTCAGGTATCCGCATCGGTACTCCTGCCATGACTTCCCGTCACATCAATGAAAAAGACTGTGAACAAATTGTTGAACTCATTGACGAAGTATTGATGAATCACGACAATGAAACACGTGTCGCTGAAGTAAAGAAGAAAGTGAATACGATGATGGAGAGGTTTCCACTTTACTAAGAATTCTCTATTCAGGCATTGTCTCTTTTGGGGACTGAGTGTGTTTCCCACAGAGAGCGCAGAATACACAAAAAAAAACGCCACAGAAATTTTTGCAAAGCAATTTTATTCTGTGGCGTTTCTGTGATATCTGTGTATTCTGTGGGAGAAAAATTCAAGTGGAAAGAAAATGAAGTAGGTAATTAAACAATGGTATTTTCAATTCATGGTCTGTCTCTAGTTTGGAACGGAGTGTTTTTCCCGCGGAGAGCGCTGAAATTTGCGGAAAGGACGCGGAAATTTTACTGCGACTACACTCATGATACTATCGTAGGAATTTTATTCTGTGGCGTTTCTGTGAGATCTGTGTATTCTGTGGGAGAAAAATTCATTCGGCCAAAAGAAAACTAAGTGTTAATTAAACTATAGTGTTATCAATTCATGGTCTGTCTTTAATTTGGAACAGAGTATTTTTCCCACAGAGAGCACAGAATACACAGAAAAATCACAGAATTTTTTTGACATTTTTTGACAGTCAAATTTCAAAGCTCAAATACTTTATGAATGTAGCATTATAGTAAACTCACAAGTTCTGCTGGATAATGTGTACCGGGTTAGTAGGAGATCGTCACAAGTTTCCTACTGAAAATGAGGCATGAGTGATTGGCGATCGCTCATCGCTCATCGCTGATCGCCTACTCAACCCACGACCGATAATAATCATTCGACATAATCTTCAACGCTTCTTTTGTAATCGAAAGCGGACGGAAAGTGTCAACCATGACGGCAAGTTCCTTGGTTTCTTTCTGGCCAAGACTTTTTTCAACTGTTCCGGGATGTGGTCCGTGAGGAATGCCGCCGGGATGCAACGTTATCATTCCACGAGTTACTTTTTTTCTACTCATGAAATCGCCGTCAACATAATACAACACTTCATCTGAATCCACATTGCTGTGATTGTATGGAACTGGAATACTAAGCGGATGATAATCGTACAAGCGTGGGACAAAAGAACAAATCACAAAATTATGTGCTTCGAAAGTCTGATGAATCGGTGGCGGTAAATGAACTCGTCCTGTCAATGGTTCGAAGTCGTGAATGGATAATGCATACGGATAAAAATTTCCATCCCAGCCAATAGCATCAAATGGATGTGTTGCATAGACGTAAGGATAAATCAATCCCTGTTTTTTAATTAATATTTTAAAGTCACCGATCTCATCGTGCGTTTCCAGATTCACCGGACGACGAATATCGCGTTCACAGAATGGAGAATGTTCTTCTAACTGTCCGTATTCATTCCGGTAACGACGAGGGAATTCAATGGCTGTAAACGATTCTACAATAAACAATCTGTTAGCAGCTGTATCAAAATGCAATTGATAAATCGTACCGCGCGGAACGACAACATAGTCGCCGTAACTAAACTTTATAGAACCGTAAATTGATTTTAATGTTCCTGTTCCTTCGTGAACAAAAATTACTTCATCGGCATCGGCATTTTTATAAAAATAATCCGTCATCGACTTACACGGAGAAGCTAGCGAAATGTGAACATCGCTATTTACCAATACCGGAACTCTGCTTTTTAAAAAATCATCAGCAGGTTTGATGTCAAAGCCTTCAAAGCTTTGATGCTTCAATGATTTTTCAAATGCAATGGTTGGAGCAACTGAATACGACTCGCCTATTGACTTGATTAATGTTGGCGGATGACAATGATAAATCAGGGAATATACACTGGAAAAACCATGTGTAGAAACTAATTCTTCAGCGTACAGATTTCCATCCGGTTTGCGAAATTGAGTGTGTCGTTTCGGCGGAACGGAACCGAGTACATGATACTGTGGCATAAGCTAATTTTGTTTTGTAAAGATAGGAAAAATCGAGAAAGCAGTTTTTTCTACCAATGATTTCAGTCATGTATTGCTTAGCTTTTAGCCTATTACCGGCAATCTGAATTCTTCAAAATGCAGGAAAAAAAATTGTCTGAACCGGGATTTCTTGTTCTGGCAGAAAATATAATCATGCAAGATTTTTCAACAAACAGAGCCATTAGGATTGCTTTCAACTTAAATCGAATGTTTATAAACAATCGACTTTCCACGTTTTTGACGAATATCTGTGAACAGAGCTCATTTACACATGGTTTTACATGGCCTTCAATCGATTCTTACAGCTGTAAGATTTGCTCATTTTTATATGAACCCTTCACCCCTTGCAGAGGTTAAATTGCTATAAACATTATTATGACATTGAACCGGATCGCATAACCATGAAAAAAGCAATACTATGTGAGTCAGTTCATTTCATATTTATCAGCTGCAAAGCAAGAATAAGACACCGGTAACCCAATTTAAAATGAACATCATTAAAACACCTTTCAAATCAGCCGCCATTGTCATCTTCTTTTTGATGATCATTGGTCAGACTGCATCAGCCGTTACCTATTACAGCCGCACAAGTGGTGGTAATTGGAATGTCAGCACGACATGGTCAACGGTAGGTTATGGTAACTCTACCAACACCGGAACATTTCCGATTGCCGGAGATATAGCAAACATCGGAAACGGATACACGGTGAACATCACCAGTTCATCCGCTTGTGCCACCTTAAATGTTGGTCAGGGTGTTTCAGGTATACTTCAGTTCGGTTCAGTAGCGAATTATACTCTTACAGTTAGTGGAAATATGACCATGAATACCGGTGCAATTTTCCAATACAATATTGCAGTGGCTCGTACACATGCTGTGAATCTGGGTGGTAATTTAACCAATTTCGGTACAGTGGATTTCTATCTGGCAGCCGGTCAGGTAATTAATTTAACTTTCAACACTAGTGCAAATAGTGTAGTTAGCGGTACAGGAACCTTTGATCTCAATGCTGTAACGCTTACGAAAACTACTTCTACTGTTGCACAATTAAATATCCAATCGGCAACATTTGAAAGTGGAATAAAAAGCTTTACCGGAAATTATGGTACGTATATTCATAATAATACGTCTTCATTTAGTATCAATCCTACTATTACCACTTTTACAATAGGACCAAATATGATTTATCAGGTTCCTCTTGGAACTATGTGGTTTGCTTCGGCGGCTGATAATGTTATTTTACAAGGTTCACTGATTGTAAATGGTGGTACAGTAATATGTGGTACTACAGCAGGTCTGCAAGGAATTCGTTCTGACCAGAACGGTGCTGCTACAATGCCAACTCTTACCATTTCAAGTGGATCATTAACCGTTAATGGTGGAATCACAAATGGAACTACATCGGCAGTTGAGCCTTTTACTTTTAATATGTCCGGTGGTACAATTCTACTGAACAATGGATCAACAGGAACCAATCGTGAAGTATTTAAGGTAACAGATGTTGCAGCCAGTTCATTCACAATGTCAGGTGGAACAATCACCATGCAGGCACCAAATACAGCCGGTAGTCTGGTTGCTGATTTTTCAATTTGCGGAGTAACAGGTACAGTTAATTCAACAGGTGGTACAATTCAATTTGGAAATGCAAGTACTGCTACAGCAGTTAGATTTAATTTCAAACCGGATCCTGCTGCTACTTTCCCGAATTTTATAATCACAGGTCCTGTTGGAAATACAGGTACTCTTTCACCTTCAAATGGTGCTACAGCAAATTTCAAATTGCTTAGTTTATATATCGATCAAAACAAAACGTTTGATATCCGTTCTATCGGTGGAACTACCGGTGATGGCAAAACAATGACACTCACCGCAACGGCTAATGGTGTCGATGCATTTTATAATCTGGGTACTTACACTGCTCGTTTAAGTACGGTAACATTCAATACTACCGGCGCTCAGGCTATTGGTGGAACAGTCACGACTTCTTTTTACAACCTGGCCATTAACAACACCAGCAATATTACATTGAATCGCCCGGCTAATGTGACGAATTTCTTGTCTATGGTAAATGGAAAATTAATTACGACAAATACGAATTTCCTTACTTGTACATCAACTGCTATAGCTTCTATCGGTTCCAATACTTCTTATGTAGATGGTCCGATGGTTCATACCGTTGCAGCTTCTACTCTGCAAACAAAAACTTTCCCGATTGGAAAAGGTATTGCATACAGACCGGTTGTTTTATCTGTTACACATTCCAATTCATTGTCTGTAACCTATCGTGGAGAAATTTTCAACTCTGCTGCTTCAGGATTACCGTACACTCTTCCTCCTAGTATTTCCAATGTATCGAATCAGCGTTATGTTCGATTTACAAGACAAAACGTTTCAAACTTCAGCAATGGTACCATTCAAATGTATTACGATGCAGATGACGGAGTAGCTGATAAGAACACTTTGCTTGTTGCTCATGATGATGGTGTTTCTGCATGGCAGAACTATGGCGGAACAGCTACTGCAAACGTTACAGGAAATATTGTCTCAGCTTCTTTCAATAACTTCCGTACTTATTTCGCACTTGGAAATCCTCCGGGCGGATTAAATCCATTACCTATTTCATTGTCTTCTTTCAATGCTTCAGTAGTTGGAAAACGAGTGGACGTGAAATGGACTACACAAAGTGAAATCAACAACGATTATTTTACCATTGAACGTTCAGTAGATAATATCTCTTATCAGTCACTTGGCAGAGTTGACGGACGTGGTACTTCAACTCAAACGAACAACTATTTGTACATAGACAATTATCCGCTTCAGGGTATCTCCTACTACCGTTTGCGTCAAACAGACTTTAATGGAAGAACGGAAACGTTCCCTGCTGTTGTAGTCACGATGAAATCAACATCCGGTTTCAGTATTTATCCAAACCCGTCTAATTCTCCTGTTGTTCATCTTTCCGGTAACGGATCCATTGCAAAATCTACAATTACTGTACAGGATATTACCGGTAAACAAGTTCCTTTTGTTTCCACTCCTCAGGAAAACGGTACGATAGATATTGTACTTGATGAAGCCTACGCTTCCAGAGGCGGCATTTTCATCATCAGCCTGATAAACGGTCAGGAACAACTTCGACAAAGACTTATTATACAATAACAAAGATAGTTTTCATGGTTTAGTTTGGATTATTGGTTAGGCAAAAAGGGTCTCGAAAGGGACCTTTTTTGTGTCTTTTAGTCTGTAAGCGGTAGACTGTATTCAGTATCTTGTAATCTGTAGTCTGAATACAGGATACTGAATACAGTAAACTGAAATTTACCTTCTTTTCTCAACGCCCGTCGCTAATTTCTGCTCGCTCATCGCTCATCGCTGATCGCTCATCGCTTTTTTTCGTATTTTTACAGCAAACAGAACTTTATGAAGCTTGTAAGCTATTTATCGGGTCAAATTGAAAAAATCGGAATCTTTTATTCTGGCAAAATTTACAATCTGAAAGTCAATGGCGATGCCTCTGAGGTATTCAATATGCCTTTGACAATGGCCGAATTTCTACACCGTGGTGATAAAGCCATGCAGAGTGCGCGTCAGATCGAACAATTAATCCGACTAAACGATCATCGCATGAAGGCAGAAACGATTAATGAAAGTGCATTGCTGGCTCCTGTCCCTCATCCAACATCATGTCGCGATGGATATGCATTTCGCCAGCACGTTGCTTCTGCACGACGCAACCGAAAGGTGGACATGATTCCTGAATTTGACTACTACCCTATTTTTTATTTTACCAATCACAATGCTATACAAGGTCCCGGCGACATTAATTGTATGCCTGATCATTTTCATAAATTAGATTTTGAATTAGAAGTTGCTGTTGTCATTGGTAAAAAAGGACGGAATGTAAAAGCTGCTGATGCAGATTCTTATATCGCCGGCTACATGATCATGAATGACATGAGTGCACGGACATTACAAATGGAAGAAATGTTGCTCAATCTGGGTCCTGCAAAAGGAAAAGATTTCTCTACCGTCATTGGTCCTTATCTCGTTACTCCTGATGAATTAGAAGCATTCAAAGTTTCTGCAAAACCCGGTCATGTCGGAAATGCTTACGACTTACCGATGTCTTGTAAAGTAAATGGCATCACAGTAAGCGAAGGAAACATGAAAGACATGGATTGGACATTTGCTGAAATCATCGAGCGATGTGCATACGGTGTTGATATTTTACCTGGCGATGTTATTGGCTCTGGAACAGTAGGCACAGGTTGCTTTCTGGAATTAAACGGTACAGGACTACTCAACGATCCATCATTCAAACCTCAATGGTTACAAGCCGGAGATGTAGTTGAAATGCACATCAAAGGATTGGGCTTATTAACTAACACCATTCGAAAAGAGAATTCAGATTTTTCCATTCTCGCTTTGAAAAAAATACCTGAACAAGCAGGATCATAAAGTATGGCTGAAGATATTACCAATACAACTCTTAATGCTGAAGCTGAAAAAGACCTGATCCTCAAAGCCTACAAAGCGCTGTTGAGAGCATTGCGTCCTTCGCTGGGCAAAGGAGATAAAAAAATGATTCGCCTGGCCTTTGATATGGCCATGGAAGCGCATAAAGATATGCGTCGTAAAACCGGCGAACCGTATATTTTACATCCGCTTTCTGTTGCTCAAATCTGTGCTGAAGAAATCGGTCTTGGTCCGCTCGCTATTGTTTGTGCATTGTTGCACGATACAGTTGAAGATACTCACCTGACACTTGATGACATACGAAATAGCTTCGGAGAAAAAGCAACATCCATTGTCGATGGTCTGACGAAAATTTCAGGAGTTTTTGATAAAGGAACTTCTTTGCAAGCAGAGAATTTCCGGAAAATGTTATTGACGCTTTCAGATGATGTTCGCGTTATTCTTATCAAGCTGGCCGATCGTTTGCACAATATGCGTACGCTTGATTCCATGCGACGCGATAAACAATTGAAGATCGCTTCCGAAACCGCTTATCTCTACGCTCCTCTTGCACATCGTTTAGGATTGTATTCGATTAAAACAGAATTGGAAGATCTTTCCATGAAGTATACTGAACCGGAAATTTTCAATGATATCTTTTCTAAAATTGAGCAAACAAAAAAAGAAAGAAATAAGTTCATCAATGAATTTACGGAACCGATCAGTGAAGAATTAATCAAGCAAAAATTTGTCTTCGATATAAAAGGCCGATCCAAATCGATTCATTCCATCTGGAGTAAAATGAAAAGACAAGGCGTTGGTTTTGAAGAAATCTATGACTTGTTCGCCATTCGTGTCATCATTGACACTGCCTTGGAAAATGAAAAGGCCATGTGTTGGAAAGCATATTCCATCATCACTGATTTTTATTTGCCAAATCCGGATCGTTTACGCGACTGGATTTCTACTCCTAAAGCGAATGGATATGAATCATTGCATACAACCGTCATGGGACCAAATGGTCGTTGGGTAGAAGTGCAAATTCGCTCTCGCCGAATGGATGAGATTGCTGAAAAAGGGTATGCTGCTCACTGGAAATACAAAGAATCTGCAGCTGAATCTGCGCTCGATGAATGGATTGAAAAAATACGCGAACTCCTGGAAAGTCCGGAGTCTAATGCGCTGGATTTTATCGATGATTTTAAATTAAATTTATTTGCCGATGAGATTTTCATCTTTACTCCTTCCGGCGAAATGAAAACTTTGCCAGTCAATGCAACGGCACTGGATTTTGCGTTTGAAATTCACACCGCTCTTGGAAGTAAATGTATAGGTGCCAAAGTGAATCACAAACTGGTTCCACTCTCACACCAATTACGGAGTGGTGATCAGGTTGAAATTCTTACCTCGAATAAACAAACACCTAAAGAGGATTGGCTTGCTTATGTTGTTACGGCAAAAGCGAAATCAAAAATAAAATCTGCCTTAAAAGAAGAGAAGAAAAGAGTTGGTGAAGACGGTAAGGAAATTTTAATGCGCAAATTCCGTCACCTCAAACTGGAAATGAACGCTGATAATATCAATGAACTTTTAGCTTATTATAAAATCCCGAATAGCTTAGAGCTGTATTTCAGGATTGCCAAGGGCGTCATTGACATGCAGGACTTACGCGACTTCAGACACGATAAAGGATTATTAAAAGCGCACAAGCCACAGAAAGTAGACTCGTCTCAGTCTCTCGAACAAATGGTAAAAACCATTCGTGGCTCCAGTGATAATCTCGTTATCGGTGAAAATCTGGAAAAGATTGATTACAAATTTTCTCCTTGTTGCAGTCCGATTCCGGGTGATGACGTTTTCGGATTTATTACCATTAACGAAGGCATAAAAATTCACCGGGTCAATTGCCCGAATGCTATTCAACTCATGTCCAACTACGCTTACAGAATCGTAAAAGCTAAATGGACAAATCAGCAACAAATTGCCTTTCTGGCCGGATTGAGTCTTACCGGCATCGATGAAGTTGGTGTCGTGAGTAAAATATCGAAAGTAATCTCGAGCGAATTAAAGGTGAATATGCGCAGTATAAGTATTGAATCAAACGATGGAATTTTTGAAGGAAAAATTATGTTGTTCGTTCACGATACTACTCATCTTGACAAACTCATTCACAAGCTAAAAGAAGTACATGGCATTCTGACCGTCTCTCGTATTGACGGACAAGAAAAGACAAATTGATTCATCAATAAAAAACTTACCAATCTCCTATTCAAATTGAAAGATACACAACAAGCCGTAAAGAAAATTTTTACCGATTACCTGGAACGAAAAGGTCATCGCAAAACAGAAGAGCGTTTCAACATTCTGGCTGAAGTGTACTGCCTTGATGAGCATTTTGACATTGAGTCGCTTTTTATTCACATGAAAAATAAAGGACAAAGAATTAGCCGGGCAACCATCTACAACACCATTGAACTTTTACTTGATAGCGAATTGATTTCCCGCCACCAATTCGGAAAAAATATCTCCCGCTTTGAGAAGTCCTACTCATTCCGACAGCATGATCACCTGATTTGTGACGACTGCGAACATGTATTTGAATTTTGCGATCCGCGGATTCAGCAAATACAAAGCATGGTTGGTGAAATTCTGAACTTTTCAATTACCAATCACTCACTCAATCTTTTTGGCAAATGCAAAGAATTATCTGAAAAAGGCAGTTGTAAACATTTAAAAACGGAATCAGCGAAAAGTACAATTAACAACCCCGCCTCATAACCTAAAAAATTACCCTAAATTTTACCTTTGCAGGGAAGATTTAAACTGTTATTTTCACACCCATGGAATTTAGTTACAAAATCAACAATCAAGGGACGTATGCTATCGTCGAAATGACCGGTAATCTGATCGATAAAAATCAGGCAACACCATTACTGGATGAAATTCAACAATTGATTAACAAAGGCACTCATAGCTTTGTGATTTCAATGGAAGAATTCCGGTATATGAACAGCAACGGATTAAATGTATTGGTCAACATTCTGACTAAAAGTCGAAAGAATGGTGGAGACACTACGATCTGCTGTATCAGTGATAAAATAAAAGAATTATTACTCATTACGAAGTTGAATACTGTATTCACAATCACAGATGACTTGCCGGCTGCGTTGCGTCAATTTCAGAATTAATCCGGTCAGGTTAAGTCAACATTTTTTGAGTGTACATACAAATTGATCAACTCTTGATTGATGTTGGATCTATCTATTCATCAATTTAACCTACAAAGTACTGCTTGGCAGTCTGAAGAATATGAGCGTCGATGTTTTATTAGGCCTGCAATGGGGCGATGAAGGAAAAGGTAAAATTGTAGACGTCTTGACTCCGCAATAC
>JAYSPU010000294.1:0-1995 GCA_043721935.1 Bacteroidota bacterium
GCTAATGACACAGGATAAGTGACACGAAATAAATATCAACCAATAACTGACAACAGTACCTTGTAATTTTGCGCCTTGAGACTTGTGCTATGTAACTTGTTCTTTAGGTCTTTTAACTATCTTCGCGGCGCATGACATTATTTTCAAACAGAGCTGGACATCCGATAGGTGAGATGTCTTTTTTAGGTCATTTGGAAGCCTTGAGATGGCATTTATTCCGATCAGTTGTAGCGGTAATGATATTGGCTCTGGTTTTATTTTTCTTCAAAGAGTTTTTATTTGACACCGTATTACTGGCTCCTAAAAATGCGGATTTTCTGACATACAAATTGTTGTGCCGAGCCAGTCATTACTTTAACCTTGGCGATGATTTATGCATTTCTGCCAGTCCATTCACGCTGATCAGTACGGATTTATCTGCTCAGTTTACGACTCACATGTGGGTAGCTTTTATTGGCGGACTGGTGGTTGCATTTCCATATGTCGTTTGGGAACTCTGGCGCTTTATCAAACCTGCCCTGACTGACAAAGAAAGAAAATATGCTACAGGAATTGTCTTTTATACTTCCTTCTTATTCCTGCTAGGCGTTCTCTTTGGTTATTATGTTATCACTCCGATGACAGTAAATTTTCTTGGAAGCTATCAGGTAAGTGCAGAAGTTAAAAACACCATCACGCTGGATTCATTTATCTCGACAGTAACGACAATGACTTTGATTTCAGGAATTGTATTCGAATTGCCGATTGTTGTTTACTTCTTAACTCAAGTTGGAATTCTTACTCCGCTCTTCATGAGAACGTATCGTCGTCATGCCGGGGTCGCCATCCTGATTTTAGCTGCTGTTATCACTCCTACTTCCGATGCAACCACACTTATTATGGTTGCTCTTCCTTTATATGTACTCTATGAAATCAGTATTTTCGTAAGTGCTTATGTTGTAAAAAGCCGTGCCTGATTATTTTTTAAAAAAAAATTCCGGATACTATAATTTAAAAAATGTATTTATTTTTCATTATCAGAAACTTCCAGCATCATGAATCAAATTGAGGAATTCAATGACTACAGAACTAAAATGAATGAGCGTATTCTTGCTCAGGATAATTTAGTGATCAAACGTTTGTTCAATCTGGATACGAATACTTACGCTGAAGGAGCGTTGAATGTAAAAACCAAAGAAATGCTCGGACTGGTGGCTTCCATGGTTTTGCGTTGCGACGATTGTATTAAATATCATTTGGGAAAATGTCACGATGAAGGAATCTCAACTGAAGAAATGTTTGAGATTTTTGCAGTGGCTAATATTGTAGGCGGAACAATCGTTATTCCTCATCTCAGACGTGCTGTTGAATATTGGGAATTATTAAAAAACCGCTCTTAACTTTTTACCCTACTTTCTATGAAATTAAGATCTGAAAATCTAATCAAGCGATACAAACAACGTACTGTTGTAGATCAAGTGTCCATTGAAGTTTCACAGGGAGAAATTGTCGGATTACTAGGTCCGAATGGTGCAGGAAAGACCACTTCCTTTTACATGATTGTAGGATTGGTCAAACCAAATAAAGGAGAGATTTATCTGGAGAATGAAAAAATAACCGATCTGCCCATGTATAAAAGAGCGCAGCGCGGCATTGGTTATCTTGCACAGGAAGCCAGCGTTTTCAGAAAACTAAGTGTTGAAGATAATATCAAAGCGGTGCTTGAAATGACAAAACTTTCAAAGCAAGATCAAAATAAAAAACTTGAATCGTTGCTGGATGAATTTGGCTTGCAACGCATTCGTACCAGTCGTGGTGATTTGCTTTCCGGTGGTGAACGCCGTCGCACCGAAATAGCACGAGCTCTTGCTGTCGATCCGAAATTTATTTTGTTGGACGAACCATTTGCAGGAGTAGATCCAATTGCTGTAGAAGATATTCAATCAATCGTTTCTCATTTGAAAGACCGTAACATTGGTGTATTGATTACCGATCATAATGTTCATGAAACACTGA
>JAYSPU010000295.1:0-8590 GCA_043721935.1 Bacteroidota bacterium
GCCGGGGTGCTCCTGATCTACGGGGCTGAGATTAAACCCATATAACCTGCACAGGATAATGCCTGCGAAGGGAAAAGGTAAACACCATTGCGATGCGCACAAACCCCATTTGCGCTCATGTTTAACCTAATAATTCAATAAATGAAAAGTAAGTACAATGCTCGCCGGATCTTTTTGATCATGGCCTTTACATTATTCAAATTTACAGTTTTAGCACAAACTGTTTTTACAGGATCAATCATCGATGACTCCGGAGAAAAAGTTCCCGGTGCTTATGTTCGTGTCAAAGATGGTTCTGCTGCAACTGTCAGCGATGCCAATGGTGTCTTCAGCATTAAAGCTTCGGGAGATACTTGTTCCGTGAGTATCAACCATCTTTCGTACGAAACAAAAGAGGTCAGAATGAACAGCGGTAATTCAAATTCGATTACCGTAATTAAGCGTGCTTTTATTTCAGACGAAGTCAACATTATTGCCACTCGTGTAGACGATAAAACAGGTGCTGCTTATCAAAACATCAGCAAAGCAGAATTGGAAAAAAACAACCTCGGTCAGGACTTACCATATTTGTTAAACTACACTCCTTCTGTTGTTACAACTTCTGACGGTGGAAATGGTGTTGGTTACACCGGCATCCGCATCCGCGGGAGCGATGGAACAAGAGTGAATGTAACATTGAACGGTGTGCCTGTAAACGATGCTGAATCTCATCAGGTTTATTGGGTCGATCTTCCGGATCTTGCTTCTTCGGTCGACAACATTCAAATTCAACGCGGTGTTGGTAGTTCAACAAATGGTAGCGGTGCTTTTGGTGGAAGTGTAAACATTCAAACCAATACGGTGGCCAATGATCCATATGCAACGTTGAGCTCTTCTGCAGGAAGTTTTAAAACTTTCAAAAACACCGTAAGTTTTGGGAGTGGCTTACTAAACAAATCATTCGCTGTCGAAGGTCGTTTGTCAAAAATTAGTTCTGATGGTTACATGGATCGTTCATCAAGCGATTTAAAATCGTTTTATCTGAGCGGTGGTTTCTATGGAAAAAAGAATTCATTGCGCGCCATCATCCTTTCAGGTAAAGAAAAAACTGATCAGGCATGGTATGGTGTTCCGCAAGATTCATTGTCAACTAATAGAAAATACAATCCTGCCGGTGAATACACTGACGCTTCCGGTCGCCTCAGGTATTACGATAATCAAACAGATAATTACCAGCAGGACTATTATCAACTTCTTTACACACACGAATTTAATTCGAAGTGGAACGTGAATGGAGCTTTGCATTACACTCGTGGAAAAGGTTATTACGAAGAATTTAAAGAAGGTGCTTCTTTTTCTTCATACAATATACCCGATGTCACTATTGGCGATTCAACGATTTCAAATACAAACATTGTTCGTCAGCTTTGGCTGTCTAACGATTTTTATGGTGCAACCTGGTCTGTACAATACAGAGGAAATAATTTAACTTTCATTGCAGGTGGAGCAGGAAATGAATACAAAGGTTTGCATTATGGTGAGGTAAAATCAGCAGGCATCTCTCCGGTTATTGCCTTTCCATTCAGATACTATTCAGACAAAGCAACGAAGAAAGACTACAACACTTTTATCAAAGCAACTTATTATTTCCAAAAAGGAATTACAGGATGGCTCGACTTACAACGTCGTGACGTTAGTTATAGTTTTTCAGGACCGGATGACAGCTACATTAATTCTGTGCAGAATGTTAGCCTGGTTTTTTATAATCCAAAAGCCGGAATCAACTATCAGCTGAGTGAACATCAGCAAGTGTATGTAACATTAGGTATGGCTCATAAAGAACCGGTGCGAGATGATTATTTATCATCTACTCCTGCGAATCGTCCGAAGGCTGAAAAAATGAGTGATCTTGAATTGGGTTACCGTTTTCAGAAGAAAGCATATCGCGCTTCAGTTAACGGCTATTACATGAAATACGACAATCAATTAATTCTTAACGGAAAAATAAACAGCGTTGGTGAATACATTCGTGAAAGCGTTCCAAACAGTTTCCGCTACGGTGTTGAAGGAGAAAGCAGTTATGACAATGGAAAAATGTTTGCTTACACTGTCAACCTTACCTTAAGTCGTAACCTCATTGCCAAATACACAGAATACGTTGACGACTACGATGGCGGCTCTCAAATTGTAAACACCTACGACACTACGACGATTGCTTTTTCTCCGTCTGTCATTGCAGGAGCAATTGTAACCATCAGACCGGTTAAACATTTTTCAGTTGATGTTTGCGGAAAATATGTAGGCAAACAATATCTGGACAATACAACAAATGAATCCCGGAAACTTGACTCCTACCTGCTGAATGATATTCGACTGAGTTATACATTGCCGATGAAAAAAATAAAATCGATTGAATTCAGACTAACCGTTAACAACGTTTTCAATCGAAAATACATCAGCAACGGTTATACGTACAGCGGATTTTCAGGTGGAGAACGTTACGATTATAATTATTACTATCCACAAGCAGGCATTAACTTTCTGGGAGGAATTAGTATAAAGATTTAATTCAACTATTTAGTTCGGAATAAAAAAGAGGTTGTCTCAAAACCTAAGATTGAACTGAAATATTTCAGATTCTTTACTAAGCATATTTCGCCCCGGGGATAAATATAACTTGATACAAAGATCAAAATTTTTTCTCCCAATTACGCAATTTCTATCTCTCAAACATGTCGCAGATCTCCCTCTGTAAGGCTTTCGCCATGCAATTTTTCCCCTGGTTTTTCCCCTTTGCATGACTACCCTATCCAGGGCAATTCAATTAAATCATCAAAGAACTCACTTTCAAAAAAAATGCACAATCACATATTTGATAGTTAATTGTTGATGGATTTTATTTTAACCGGAAGCATTATCGATTAAAGTTTACCTATATGAATTGATCAGAATTTAGGGTCGGTGCATTTTCCTTTCAGGTAAACTGTTCAATCCTCGGGGACATTTTCTGATATGATCATCCACTAATTATAATCAGATTGCCGACTTAAATTGCTCTTGGAGAAAACTTCCTGCGTGTTAAAAAAAGAAAGAGGTTGTCAACATGTACTTTTGAGACAGCCTCTTTTTTTTGATTCTAAAATTCTATGATACGAAAAAACGAAAATCAATATTTACAATTACAGGAAGGCGACATATACAACTTTGCTGATTTAACAATCAGAGAATCGATACGCTTCTGTTGTTCTTCTGTGAAAAGTATTCCGCGTAATTCAACAAGTTGTAAATTTTTCAATTCCTCAATTTCATCAGGGACATCTCTGAGTTCATTGTCCCATAGTTCCAAGACTTCCAGGCTCTGTAGATTCCCGATTGTCGGTGGCAAATCTTCCAATTGATTTCTATTCAAACTGAGTTTTTTGAGATTCGTGAGTTGACCGATTTCCCAGGGCAAATGCACTATTTTATTATTAGACAAGGTGAGAATTTCCATATTGGTCAGCGTTCCAATTTCAGCAGGAATTTCTTCCAGATTATTCTTACTCATGTTTAACTCGCGAAGATTTTGAAACCCGAATATTTCCTTCGGTACAGAATCCAACTTTTGTTTAACAAGATAAAGCCGAAAAACCTGATCCGGATTTTTCAATGCTTCTGTGACAGACCGGTAAATGTAAGTTGTATCGTTTAAGATTCCTTCATTCGCTTGCGCATGCATTCGCAATGGCAACACGAGCACGGTTAAAATAAAACATAAGAAAAGCACTTTTTTTTTCAACACCATCATTTCGTACTACCATGAACGTCAGGACAGCATTTTTGTTGCACTCTGTTTGTCATCATTCATCTTTTTTACCAATTGATCGACATTCTCAAACATCTGATCTCCACGTATAAATGCTTTCAAATTCACTTTTATTCGCTGACCGTACAAATCGCTGTTAAAATCAAAAATGTTTACTTCAATCACTCTTTTCATTCCATTAAAAACAGGACGGTTACCAATGTAAAGCATGCCTTTGTAAACAACATCTTCCACCTCCACTGTCACAGCATAAATTCCATTGGCAGGAATCAGTTTATACGGTTCAGGCACTTCAATATTAGCTGTTGGAAATCCAATCGACTTGCCAATCTTTTCTCCGTGCTGCACAATTCCACTGATAGAAAAATCGTGTCCGGATAAGGTTTGTGCTTCCAGGATTTCACCTTCTAACAATGCTTTGCGGATTTTAGTCGAACTGACAGCCACATCGTTGATTATTTTTTCAGTAATCTCTTCGAGACGAAATCCGTAAACAGGTGCCATCTCTTCCAGATCTTTGTAGGAACCTTCCCGATTACGACCAAAATGATGATCGTAGCCAATGACTAAAACCTTCGTTCCAATTTGCTTCACCAATACGTCCCGCACAAATTCCACTGCACTCAACCTTGAAAATTCTTTACTGAAAGGCTGAATAATGAGATGGTCAATGCCATACGATCTCAACAACTCTTCTCTTTCCTGCATCGTGGTGATCAGCTTCATATCGTTATCATCCGGTTGTAAAACCATTCGCGGGTGAGGAAAAAAAGTCAGCACGACCGTTTCGCCGCCCGTTTCTTTTGAAAGAGACAAGAGTCGTTTAATAATCTGCTGATGACCGGCATGCACTCCATCGAACGTTCCAATCGTCACGATCGCTGTTTTCAATCCCGGAAATGCTTCTATTGAATGATAAACTTTCACTGCCGCCAAAGATACAATCATTCAATCAAAAGCATATTCAAATTGAAGATGCAGTCCTTACAATTTGATTCTCAACTGCTTGAATGACTATATCGTGCAAAAAAACACGTTATCAATAGACAACGTTGGATTTCAATCTGACTAAAACGTTCAGTTAATCTTAACCAATTCTAAAACTCAGGTGTAACATATCAGAAGACGATACTTCACGTGACAAAAAAAACTAAATTTGCGCCCCTATTCTTTAAATCACCTATTCAAATGAACAAAATTAAAGTTCTCAATCCCGTCGTCGAATTAGACGGAGACGAAATGACCCGCATCATCTGGCAATTCATAAAAGATAAATTCATTTTCCCTTATCTGGAACTGGATGTTAAATACTACGATCTTGGAATGGAAAGTCGTGATAAAACAGACGACAAAATTACCGTAGAAGCTGCTGAAGCTATTAAAAAATACAATGTTGGTATTAAGTGCGCAACCATTACACCGGATGAAGCACGGGTAACTGAATTCAAATTGAAGCAAATGTGGAAGTCGCCAAATGGAACCATCCGTAATATTCTCGATGGCACTGTTTTCCGCGAACCTATTGTCATTAAAAACATTCCTCGTCTGGTTCCAAACTGGACTGCTCCTATTTGTATCGGTCGTCACGCTTTTGGCGATCAGTATCGTGCAACAGATACACTGATCAAAGGAAAAGGAAAGTTAACGATGACTTTTACTCCTGAAGACGGAAGTGCGGCTCAAGTATTTGAAGTTTATAATTTCAAAGGTGACGGAGTAGCGTTGTCAATGTATAACACTGATGAATCCATTCGTGGATTTGCACACGCATGTTTCAATCAGGCGCTGAATAAAAAATGGCCGCTTTATCTTTCAACAAAAAATACCATCCTGAAGAAATACGACGGACGGTTCAAAGATATTTTCCAGGAAATTTACGATGCTTCTTATAAAACAAAATTTGAAGCTGCCGGAATTACCTATGAGCACCGATTGATTGACGACATGGTTGCTTCCGCTTTGAAGTGGCATGGCGATTTCGTTTGGGCTTGTAAAAATTACGATGGCGATGTTCAGTCAGACACAGTTGCACAAGGATTCGGATCACTTGGATTGATGACCTCAGTGCTTATTACTCCTGACGGAAAAACTATGGAAGCGGAAGCAGCACATGGAACAGTAACACGTCACTATCGTGATCATCAGAATGGCAAACCGACTTCAACCAATCCAATTGCATCCATCTATGCATGGACACGCGGACTTGAATTCAGAGGTAAACTCGACAATAATCAGGAACTCATTAAATTTTGTCACACACTCGAAGCTGCTTGTATTGAAACGGTTGAAAGTGGCATCATGACAAAAGATCTCGCCGTTACCATCCACGGAAACAAAGTAGAACATGGAAAACATTTTGTCTACACAGAAGAGTTTCTGGAAGCTATTGATCGTACGTTGAAGGCGAAACTTAGTTAGGCAGTTGGCAGTTGGTTAGTTGTCAGTTGGACAGTTGGACAGTTGGTTAAATAACAACTAGCGGTGATCGGATACAAACTGTATGAAATCTTCATAAGAGGATTTTATATCTTAAAATAAAATCGATTTTTATAAACGACTCACAAATTCTTTGTGAGTCGTTTTTTTTTGAACGCTAACTCACAACCCTACCAACTGCATTACTGACAACTGACCAACTGACAACTAAAAAACTAATCAACTGACAACTGACCAACTGACAACTGTCCAACTGCTCTTAATAACTTCTCTTTTCCCACCGTCAAAACTGGCATAAGTACATTATTTTTGCTACATGCCATTATTAGGTGCCTTTATCCAACAAGGCTTACGCTTAAGTAATCGTGTAAGGCTGCGTAAACCTTCACTTGTAAAAGCTCAGGAAAAAGAGCTGAGAAAATTGCTCTCTAAAGCTCAACATACTGCATTTGGGAGACATTTTCGGTTTGATTCCATTCTTGATGCTGATCAATTAGCCGAAACTTTTCGGAGAACTGTTCCCATATATAATTACACAACCATTTTTAAGGAATGGTGGCATCGCTGCCTTCAGGAAGAAAAAGATGTTTGCTGGCCGGGTCATGTTAATTATTTTGCTTTGAGTTCAGGCACAAGTGACTCAGCGAGTAAGCACATACCGGTTACAAAGGAGATGATTCGCTCACTTCGAAAAGCCAGCATCCGACAAATCATAACACTTGGTAAATACGATCTTCCTTCAAGCACTTTTGAAAAAGGTATTTTATGGTTAGGCGGAAGTACTGAGTTAAAAAAACAAGGAGGATATTACGAAGGCGATGTCAGTGGAATTTCTGCCCGAAGAGTTCCGATCTGGTTTCAGAAATATTACAAACCGGGGAAAGCTATTTCAAAAGAAAAAGACTGGAATATAAAGCTGGAAGAAATTACCCGCCAGGCCGATAAATGGGACATTGGAATTATCACAGGTGTTCCGGCATGGGTACAATTGTTACTCGAAAAAGTAATCGCTCATTACAATTTAAAAACTATCCACGACATCTGGCCGAATCTCCGCGTCTATGCTCATGGCGGTGTTTCGTTTGAGCCCTATAGAAAGAGTTTTGAAAAATTATTTTCTCACAAGGTTCATTACATTGAAATGTATCCTGCCTCTGAAGGTTTCTTTGCCTTTCAGGCGGAACCGGATGTCAGACACATGAAGTTAATCGCTGACAATGGTATCTACTATGAGTTTGTACCTTTTGACGAACAAAATTTTGATGCCGATGGCGAATTGAGTGAGTATGCAAAATCGAATACCATTGACGAAGTCGAAGAAAATAAAGATTATGCGCTACTCATCAGTACCTGTGCCGGTGCTTGGAGATATATGATAGGAGATGTTATCCGATTTGTAAATAAAAAAGAAGGGACGATCATAATTTCCGGTCGTACAAAACATTTCCTTAGTCTGGTTGGCGAACATTTATCAGTCGACAACATGAATAAAGCAATTGAACATCTTTCAACAATTGTTGATTCTGAAATTCCTGAATACACGGTGGCAGGAATTCCATTTGATGGAACTTTCGCACATCAGTGGTATATTGGCTCTGATAAAAAACTGAATGCAGCAGAAGTAAAAACTATTCTCGACGAAAAACTGAAATCAATTAATGACGATTATGCAGTTGAAAGAACATCTGCACTGAAAGAAGTTTTTGTGGAAATCGTGCCTCTAGAAGCGTTCTATTCGTTTATGAGTAGTAAAGGTAAGATGGGTGGACAAAATAAATTTCCCCGTGTTATGAAAACAATGCAGCTTGAAGAATGGAAAACTTTTCTTTCTACACAAAAATATTCCAACCACTAATCGGCCTGAAATAAATCTCACTTCAGAGATTTAACGATTATAGTATCTTTATAAATGATTGAACCAATTTTAAGTGGAATTACGTTCGGATTAATCCTTGCAGTCATGCTCGGACCGGTGTTTTTCACACTACTCCAAACCAGTTTACATGAAGGTTTTAAAGCTGGTGTCCACTTGGCAATTGGTGTTTTTATTAGTGACGCACTGATTATTTCTGTTTGCTATTTTTTCGCATCGCTCATTCGAATGGTGGATGAACATCAAACGGCAATGGGATTTGCCGGAGGTCTTGTCATGATAGGATTTGGTGTCTTTAATTTTTTCAGAAAAATAAAGTTGAAAGAAGTTGATGACAATAAAAAAACAGTTCATGCTCATTTCATACTGAAAGGCTTTCTTCTGAACGTAGTAAATCCTGCCGTTCTTTTCTTTTGGCTAGGTGTCATCGGATTGGTTAGTGTCAAAGAAGGGTATTCTAAAATTCACGAGGTTACATTTTTCTCCTCCGTTCTGCT
>JAYSPU010000296.1:0-9172 GCA_043721935.1 Bacteroidota bacterium
CCGGGGATGTCTTCCAGTTTTTTATTTTTTTCTTTCAAACGCTTTTCTGCTAATTCAATTCCGGCTATGATTTGTTCTCTGGTCATTTCAAAATATACAAATTTGGCTTTTGGTGTTGCATCACTTTTTGCGATTTGACCTTTGGCAGGAGTTTCATTAACGGTAGTATAAGAAGGAATAGACGTTGCTTGCTGATAACCTGCTACCAGTTTTTCAAGTTTCTTATTTCTTTCATCCAGTTTTAAGCTCATTGTGTTTATGCTTGCAGACAACTCTTCTACGTGGCGATTGTTGTCATTCACATGGAGTCCAAGTGCGACATTGATCGTTGATACACCATTGGCATTTTCTGATGATTCCCATGCGACACCTACAATATTTTTTACATCACTCAATTTGAGCAAAGCAGGTGAAACTGCTTTTCCCATTCCTGCATTATTTCCATCCGGTAAAATATAATCACCGGCATTTACTTTACCTATAATTTTTACAGGAACCTGTCCCATGAATGCTACTTTTTCATAAGCAGAATGATCGCTTTCCTTCGGCATATTACCCAATACAACCGGTCGAACTGAAATGACTAAAACTTTATCAACTCCTTCTGTACTACGTGTAATCTTTCCTGATTTCAATCCTACAATATCTCCGGGAAACATGACTTCTGCAGCATTTTCCTTTAACAGGTATTCCGCATAATCACCGGCACCGGATTCATACGTAATTCCGTTTTTTGTTGTCGCATCATTATCGAAATCAATTAATGCTTGAATTGCATCTGCGAGGTTTTGAGCTCCAAATTCTAAACTTAACAATGCAGCGGCAAGATTGGCGCCTGCTGCAGCCATAAGTGATGGAATTGGCGCAGTCACACAAGCACCCAATCCGACACAACCCGTACTTGAAGAAAACGCAGCAGCTAAGGCCGCCGCGGCCGCCGCACTTTTTGCTATTGCCACTACATTTACAATTGAGAATTTTGCAATCCTCATTGATAATGCTAATCTATCCCTCGAAGCTAAATTTGTGGCGGTGAATTCACCCGGAGCATATCCTTCAATTCTTCCTTGCATTGAGCCTGAATCCCAAAAAGAAACGAAGTTGTTATCATGGGTTTTAGAGCCCTGTATTCTGATTGAAATTCCCTGAGCACCACCCTGAACACGCAATGGGTAATTTTCGAAATTGGTTTGGTCTGTTCCTAGTCCTGTAGCATTGATCGTTACTTGATCCGCCACAGTGACATTGCCATTCAGTTCGCTTCTGCCTGTAACAGTTAATGCATGAAGGGAAGGAGATCCAACAGAAATATTTGCAGAGTCATAGACAGTCAGGGTATTTCTAATGGTGGTCTTACCTTCTGTTTTTACTGAATCATATAAATGAACAAAGCCACGTACACTTAATTCTTTTCCGATACCTACACCGCCTGATACGACCAATGCACCAGAATCTGGTCTCGCTGAAGGTCGTGGGTCTGTAATTTTTACTTGTCCGTTCAAGGTTGTTTTACCATTTATTTTTGCATCACCTCCAACGTTTATGTTTTTCTGAATTCCAACTCCTCCGAATACAACCAATGCACCATCTGATGTACTGAATGAATTGAAATTTGGATTGGCCAGAGTCATTCTGTTCTTTAATAATACATTTGAATCGACACGTAAGGTTCCTGTCATTACACTTGGCGACTGATTATTTACAGTCAATGAATCAAATAAATCGGTTGGATTGTTTACCCGAAGTGTTCCACTCAGATAAGTTGGTTTTACATTATTTACCCGTAAACCATTGTTCAGATTTGTTGTGCGGTCAACGCGAAGTGTCCCCGTTAGTACTGATGGACTTGCATTTCCAACAATGAAGGGACCGTCATTAACTGTGTTTCCGCCTAATGTATTCAGCGTGACATTTCTTTTGATGGTAATGTTTGAATCGATGACAGCATCATTTTTTACAAAAATATTTCTGTTTACAGTTGCATCGCGACCCACTGTAAGGTCGTTTCCTATCGTTAAGCTATGCGTCATTGAAATATTTCCTGAAGAAAGGATCTTGAATTTTTCAACGCTATTGGTTTTTATAACAAGGTCTTTCAAATCAGAAGTTCCAATGTATTGAGTCGGAGGTGTTGTGCCTACTGACCCGGTAACCAGCCATGAAGTTGATGGAGTGGTTGCATATAAAGAATACGCAGAAGTTGAACTGATGCCTGATGATACATAAGGGCTATAGTTTCCTGAAATTAAATTAGCAGTACCCGCATGAAAGGCATAAGGAACAGCTAAAAGTTCCGAATTGCTGATAGTTGTAAATTGGTTTTCACCATCCATCTTCAAACGAACTTCCATCCAGATATTTTCTGTGCTCCATGGAATTTCATAAATACTTCCTGCAAGTGTTGAGCCTTTGCCAATCACTATTTTGAAGTTTCCCGAATTATTGGTGCTAACTCTGTGGATCTCGCTGAAATAAACGACCGGTAAAATGGTGTTTTTACTTTGCAGATTGATCTGTAGTGTAATCGTTTTTCCGGATAACACTTCACCTGATCGATCTCTGGCAACACCTTGGTAATTCATTCCATTAGGAATAATCTGACCATGGATTAAACCGGTAACCATTATAAGAAAAGCAGAGAGTATATATTTTGTTTTCATCATTTGCTGCATGAGTATTTTGTTTTGCTGATTATATTGATCGGCACTTATTTATGTTGTCTTGTTATTTATTTGGAGAATTGTTGATCCAATACTTTTCTCTCATGCATCATGGTCATAAGATTAGAGTAGATGCCATCGATTGCCTGATTGCGCAGAGAAGGATCAGTTTCTATATGTTCAATATATTTCTGTTGAACCTTTACAGTTTCAGGATTCTCTTTCAAATTTTTAATAACCAGATCATAAGCGATTTCAATTTCTTTTCTGGTGAATTCATGGTAAAGAATGTATTCAGCAGTAGGTATTGTATATTGGATTTGAGGTGTTTTACCTGTTGAAGCTATCATTGGAGAAGATCCTTGATAACCCGGAACTAATTGACGCAATACATTATCGGATTCCGCCAATTGGGATTTTATTTCGATCACTTTTTTTCTCAGATTCTCAACGACACGTTGGTTATCATTCACATTGAGTCCAACTGCAACATTGATAGTGGAAAATAATTTTGTTTCTACTGATCCTGACCATGCGACACCAACTATATATTTGATATCAGATGCTTTAATTTTTGAAGGGGAAACAGCAATACCAAATCCCATATTATGACCATCAGGAAGAATGTAATCGCCCGGATTTACAGTACCAATTACTTTCACCGGAACCTGACCCAGAAATGCGATTTTCTTGAAACCTTCATCGTTGCCATCTTTTGGCATGCTACCAAGGATAATTGGCTTTACTGAAACTACCATGATTTTATCAGCTCCTTCTGTAATCCTTGTTATTTTTCCTCCTTTTAATCCGACAACATCTCCCGGAAATAGTTGTTCGTTCTTATCCATCATTTCCAGGTATTCAGCATAATCTCCTGCGCCGGAAGCGTAGTTGACACCATTCTTTACACCGGCTGCAGACATGAAATTTGAATAATCTGTATTTGCATCATCCAATGCTACTGCGTTTGATGCGAGATTGATGGTTGTTGCAGCTAGTCTTAAAATTGTAGAAGCTATTAATGAAGGAATAGGAACAGTAGCGCATACACCAAGGCCGGCACAAGCCGTGGTAGAAGTTGCAGCTGCAAACACATTTATCCCGGCTGCTACTTCATCGACAGTTGCATAATAAACCTGTTCTTCGTAGTAGAGTACTTTTTTTGATAATTCTTTTTCTTTTGTACGATAATCATCGGTTTGTGAATACTGACCTGTAGCCATGCCTTCAATCCGGCCTTGCATTCCATTTTGATCCCAGAAAGAGATAAAATTATTTGAAAGTGATTTATCCCCGTTTACTTTAATGGCAATTCCATTTGAGGCTCCTTTCACTTGCAATAAATAATTTTCAAAAGTAGCTTGACTTTGTCCGGAGCTTGCACTTGTGATCTTCATTGGAGAATTTACATTCACTTTTCCATTCATAGTTGTGCTGCCTGTTACCTTTAAGTTGTTTCTGAATTCAGCAGAATCATTTACGGTAAGTGTTTTTTGCATTCTGGTTTGTCCATCCACCTGAACAGAATCATATAAGTGTGTGAATTTTCTTACGCTTATTTCTTTTCCTATACCGACTCCACCGGTAACAACCACTGCTCCTGAATCAGGATTTTCGGATGGTCTTGCATCAGTAATTTTTACCTGTCCGTTGAGGGTTGTTTGTCCTGCAATTCTTGCGTTTCCACCAATGTTTATATTTTTATCTATACCGACACCACCTGCAACAACCATTGCACCGGTTGTAAAGCTTGTAGAATTCCAAATTGGATTGTCAAGAAGAAGTTTGTTTTTAAAAACTACATCTGAGTCTACTCTTAAGGTTCCTGTCATCACGCTTGACGCCTGACTATTTACGGAAAAGGAATTGTATAAATCGGTTACACCATTGACACGAAGTGTTCCTGATAAAAGAGTAGGTTTATTATTGTTGACATTTAAGCTGTCATTCAGGTTAGTTGATTTGTCAACCTGTAATGTGCCGGTTAAACTTGTTGGACTCAGTTTGCTGACAAGGAAAGGCCCTTTTACAATGGTCTGTCCTGTAATACTATTAAAGTTTGCATTTTTTTTAACAGTGAGATTTGAATCGACAGTCATGTTGGCTTTTCCAAAAATGTCTCTGTTGACAGTAACATCACGTCCAACAGTAAGGTCTATACCAATAGAAAAACTATTATTTATAGTTATATTCCCGGCACTTAAGATTCTCATTCTTTCAATCCCATTTGTTTTGAAAACAAGATCCTTAGCATCAGTAGTACCAAAATAATCAGCCGGAGGATTTGTAGTAGAGTTACCGGTTGTCTGCCATGATGTTGCCGGGACAGGTCCGCTGGCATCTGTATTATTTCCATTTCCGGAAGTTGTTCCCGGAATCACATAAGTTGTTCCTGAAAGTTGAGTTGCAGTACCTGCATGATATGCATAGGGAACAGCAAACAATTGAGTATTGGAAATTTTTACATAGGATGTTTCGTTTTCCATTTTTATTCCTACTTCCATCCAGATGTTTTCTGAACTCCATGGAATTTCATTCATGTTTCCAGAGAGGATTTCTCCTTTTCCTATGATCAGATTAAAGAGACCGAGTGAATTGGTTTTAATTGAATGTGTTTCACAGAAGAGGATGGTAAAATTCCCTACATGCTGACTTCCCAGACTTATCTTAAGAGATAGTTGCTGATTAGAAAGTATTTCTCCGGCTTTATCACGGGCAACAGCCTGATAATTCATTCCGCGAGGAACACTCTGACTGAAAACGAAATTCGTAAGCAGAAGTAATAAAGCGGATAAGATGTATTTTTTTTTCATTATAAACAGCATTAGTTATTGTGGTGTTTTCCGTTTCTATCCGAATAACAAAAAATCAATTTATGGATTGTTAAATAGAGTAGAGATTTATTTAGAATTGTTTTTGTTCAATTCTTTTTGCTCCAGTATTCGTTTGTCAATTTTGGCTGACAGTTTTCGAATCAATTCATTCCGGAATGCACGGTCTGTTTTTGCTTTGGCAATAAATTCTTTTCCTTTCGGATCTGTGATGGTCTTATCCAGTTGGGCTATTGCTTTTACCATTGCAATTTCCAGTTCCTGACGCGTTGGTGGGTAGTATTGAATTTGATCCGCCTGTGGAACGACAATGTATTCTGTATTCTTTGTAGTTACCGGAACATAGGTTCCTGAAGCATCAGCCATTGAAGTGGATGAATATCCGGGAACAAGTTTTTCAAGTTCTTTATCAGAGGCAGTAAGCTGATTGTTCAAATCGTTCAGCTCAATTAAAAGTGCATCGATTTCATTTTGGTTGTCAATTACATTTAATCCAATTGCAACATTGATGGTTGAAATGACTTTACCAGGTTCAGATGCTGACCATGCAACGCCGACTATGTTTTTAATGTCTTCCGATTTTAAATTTTCAGGATGAATTGCTTTGCCAATTCCTGCATTGTTTCCATCCGGTAAAATATAATCTCCAAGTTGAACGAGTCCTGTTACTTTTACAGGAACCTGCCCTAAGAATGCGACTACTCTATAATTTCCCTCCGTGCCTTCTTTAGGTAAATTACCTAGTACGATTGGTCGTGTTGAAATAACCATAATTTTATCTGCTCCTTCAGTTTTCCGGGTGATTTTTCCGGACTTAAGGCCAACAATATCACCGGCAAATATTTTTTCTTTTTTATCTAAAAGCTCCAGGTATTCAGCATAATCACCGGCACCGGATTCATACGTTACTCCATTTTTGGTAGTTGATGCTGAAACAAAATCAGAGCGATCACTATACGCTTGATCTCTGTTATAAATAGCAACCCCTAAAAATACAGTTGCAAGTCCGACTTTCACACTGGCGACTGCAATTAGCGATGGAATAGGAGTGGTTGCACAAACACCAAGTCCAACACAAGCAGTTGAAGAAGCAATGGCAGCGACAAGGTTTGCAATTTCCGAGGCTTCGGCAAATGTAGCATTGGCAACAGCGAGATCAGCTGAGAGAACAGCATCATCGTGGTTCTTTTTCTGATCTGCATAATCGGAAGTCAGCAAGTACTCGCCTGCAGCAACACCTTCAATGCGACCCTGAGTGCCTGACTGATCCATAAACGTTACAAAGTTGTTTGCACTTGATTTGGTGCCATTCACCTTTATGGAAATGCCTTGAGAGCCTCCATCTAAATTCAACGGATATTCTAATAAGGCTGATTGATTACCATTTACATATTGTGGAGCAGTCACTGTTACTTGTCCGTTTGCTTCAAGCGCACCGTTGAATGTGGAAGTATTCATAACGCGAAGTTTGTTTTTAAGCGTCACGGAATCACTAACCGATAATACGTCATCAATTTTTGTGGAACCTTCAATCGTTGTGGAATCGTAGAGATGTGTATACCCACCAACAGTAAGTTGTTTTCCTATACCTACGCCACCGGTTACGACTAAAGCACCTGAATCAGGATTGATTGCCGGTCGGCCATCGGTAATTTTTACTTGTCCGTTAAATTCAGTATTACCTGAAATTCTGGCATCACCACCAATGTTGATGTTTCTTCCGATTCCAACTCCTCCTAAAACAACAATTTCTCCACTGACTGAGTCAAATGAATTGTGAATTGGATTGTCAAGTCGAAGTCGATTGTTCAGTGTTACATTGGAGTCAACACGAAGCGTACCTGTCATTACACTTGGTGCCTGCACATTTACATTAAAGGCGCTGTATAAATTTGTGGATTTAGAAACACCCAGTGTTCCTGTAAATAAAGTAGGTTTTACATTATTCACAGTCAGACTGTCATTTAAATTTGTCAATTGATCTACTCTTAAAGTTCCCGTTAAAACAGTCGGAGAAATTTGATCTACTTTGAATGGTCCGTAGTTTACTGTTGATCCTGAGTTAGAATTCAGTTGTACATTTTTCTTCACTGTCAAATCGGAATCAATGACTAAATCATCTTTGCCGAATAAATTACGATTTACAGTTGCATCACGACCTACATTCAAATCTACTCCTACACTTAAGTTGGTTGATATACTTATGTTGCCTGTACTAAGGATGCGCATTCTTTCAATCGCATTTGTTTTGAAGTATAAATCCTTATTGTCTGATGTGCCGAGGTAGTCTGAAGGTGGATTGGTTCTGACGTTTCCCGTAACCTGCCATGATGTTGCAGGAACCGGATTGGGCCCATTGACAACATTTCCACCCGGAGTATAATACGGTATATAATTTCCGGAAATTTCAGATGCTGTCCCTGCATGAAATGCATAAGGAACAGCGAGCATTTCAGTGCTGTAAACAGGAGTATACAGGTTGTCTGATTCTGATTTGACAAATAATTCCAGCCAGATATTTTCTGTACTCCATGGAATGGAATTAAAATTTCCTGCTAATACCAAACCTTTACCGATGACTATTGAAAACAATCCCAGTTCATTGGTATTAATGCGATGAATTTCTGAATAATATATTACAGGATTTAATGCAGCTTGATTCTGCATATTAATCTTGAGTGTAATTGTTTTATTCTGAATGATGCGACCTGATTTATCTCTCGCTACTGCCTGGTAATTCATACCATGCGGTATGACCTGACCTGTAGAGTGAAGGCAGATCAATGAAAACAATAAATAAAGTAATGTAGATTTTTTCACAGCTTGCTTATTTATGTGGAGTAATTAGTTATTGAGCCTTGAACACACGGAACGACTGAAGCGTTATTCCTTCTGAATTTTTAATACTTAGAATATAGATACCAGCCATGTAAGGTGACATGTCAATGTCTTTTGAATCGTTTGACGTTGCTAATAAAACAGAAAGTGTTTTTCCATTAAGATCGGTCAGTTGAACATTTAGTGGAATGTTCTCATCTGAAAATGAACGCAGATTTAAGATGGATTGAACCGGATTTGGAGCAATTAAAAACTGATATTTACTCAGTAGGTTTTCATTCTCTATACTGATGACTTTAATAGTAGATTGATGAAAGCCTTCTGTAAGCATTTGATCCCGGTAGCCTACTGATTTCACAGCTGTTTCGCCAAGTGTCCAGTCAAGTGATATGGATTCGGTTTTGTCCGTGTTGCCGGCAGGAGAAATGACAGACGGGTTAACCGTTTGTGCTGAGCAGTAGGATACGGCCAAAGTAAGTACGGCAAAAAACAGGCCTCTGTTTTTTTTCATGATTTATGTGTTTATAAAATTTAATATAACCTGTGTCTCGGAATGTCTCCGATTGTGTGCGAATTGGTACTTGTAAAAAATGATTTTGAAACTAAATAAAACCAGTACCAATTGAGATTAAATCGGATAAATAGTCTTAATCATTGCAACCTAATCTTTAAAAGTGAAAGCAAACAAAAACTTTATTTATATTTGGCTAAGACCTTGATTTACTTGGTAAGTTGTATTAGACTGTTTTGTTTTTTTTAATTGAATCTGGTATGCTACCAAATAAAATAATATGAATCAATAAATATCGTTATTATTTTAAAATAATATATTTGAGATTAATT
>JAYSPU010000297.1:0-2903 GCA_043721935.1 Bacteroidota bacterium
AGTAATGGAAGCTTCTAGTTGTGCCGGTGAAATTTTAAAATCAGATTCAAGCGTAGTAGGGATTGGAACTGTTTTTCCCTCCGCTAATTTTACAATTTCAATATAACTCACCCAATAAGGCATGGGAATAATTACTTCATCGCCCGGATTAATCAGACACAAAACAACATTCGCAATACTTTGTTTAGCACCGGTAGATACAACGACCTGATCCGGAGCATAATCAAGGTTATTTTCGCGTTTGAATTTTTCTGAAATTGCTTTTCTTAAATCAGCATATCCGGCAATGGGCGGATAAAAGGTGAAACCATCGTCAATCGCCTTTTTGGCAGCCTCACGAATGTGAAGAGGTGTGACAAAGTCCGGTTCTCCTAAACTGAGATTAACTATATCGAGGCCTTGAGCTTTTAGTTCACGGCTGAGCTTTGACATACCAATAGTCTGGCTTTCAGCTAATGAAGTAACGCGAAGGGAAAGTGCAGTTTTTTCCATATTCTTAGAGGCTGCAAACGTAGCAGATTCCTTCTGAATAGACAAACCATTATCGACTTGAATGGTTTAAATATCAAGAGATAATTGTGCACTTTTTGTCAGGTTTGGCCGGTGGCATGGAATTCGACCATCGGACGCCGCCAATGAACATTTAATTTTCATGTCACATTGGCGTTCACTACCTTCGTATCTCCTATGTCAGACCATCCACTTAATTCATTCGTTTTATCCAATATTATTGACGATGACACTGAATTCATCCCTTTGCTTTCGCAAGAGGACGAAGATCAGATGAATCAACAGGATATTCCTTCGATATTATCTATTCTACCACTTCGAAATACTGTGCTTTTTCCGGGCGTTGTCATACCTATAACAGTTGGTCGTGATAAATCGATCAATCTGATCAAGGATGCCAATAAAGGTGATAAAATCATTGGTGTTGTTGCACAAAAAGATGTAAGCATCGAAGATCCTTTATTTGAGGATCTGAATCAGGTTGGTACCGTTGCACAAGTATTAAAGATGTTGCGAATGCCGGATGGAAATACAACCATCATTATTCAAGGAAAAAGAAGATTCAAGCTGAATGATTGTGTTCAAACTGAGCCATACATTCGGTGTAAAGTCAAACCATTTCCTGAGCAATCAGTCAATTCAACTGACAAAGAATTTGCTGCATTGGTTGCGTCACTTAAAGATGTTGCTTTACAAATCATTCACAATTCTCCGAACATTCCATCTGATGCAGGCTTTGCAATTAAGAACATTGAAAGTCAAACCTTCCTGATTAATTTTATTTGTTCCAACATGAATCTGGATGTGAGTAAAAAACAGGAGTTGTTGGAAATTGTTGATCATAAAGAACGTGCTACTCTAATCCTTGAATATTTACACAAGGAATTGCAAATGTTGGAATTGAAAAATCAAATCCAGAATAAAGTAAGAGTTGATATTGACAAACAGCAACGTGAATATTTTTTAAATCAGCAACTGCGTACAATTCAAGAAGAGTTAGGTGGAAATACACCGGATCGTGAAGTCAATGAATTAAAGGAACGAGCGAAGACAAAAAAATGGGGTAAGGAAGTTGAGGAAACATTTAAGAAGGAAAGCGATCGTTTGTCACGCATGAATCCCGCTGCTGCTGAGTATTCTGTCATTCTTAATTACCTGGAGTTGCTTCTTGATCTTCCATGGAATGAATTTACCAATGACAACTTTGATCTTTCACATGCACAAAAAGTGTTAGACAAAGATCATTACGGATTAGAAAAAGTAAAAGCCCGAATACTCGAATACCTTGCAGTTTTGAAATTGAAGCGTGATATGAAATCACCAATCATGTGTTTATATGGTCCTCCGGGAGTAGGTAAAACATCGTTGGGGAAATCTATTGCACGGGCATTGGGTAGAAAATACGTTCGAATGTCTTTGGGTGGATTACGGGATGAAGCAGAGATTCGCGGACATCGCAAAACATATATTGGTGCAATGCCGGGCCGGATTATTCAGAATCTGAAAAAAGCTAAATCGTCAAATCCGATTTTTGTATTGGATGAAATTGATAAATTAGGAAATGATTTTCATGGAGATCCTTCTTCAGCATTGTTAGAAGTACTGGATCCGGAACAAAACAATACGTTCTATGATAATTACGTCGAAATAGATTACGATTTATCGAATGTGTTATTTATAGCAACAGCTAATTCATTGAGCAATATTCAACCGGCATTGCTGGACAGAATGGAGATTATTGAAATCAATGGTTATACGATTGAAGAAAAAGTTCAGATTGCAATTAAATATTTAGTACCAAAACAGCTCGAAGCACATGGGTTGAAGAAAGCGCATTTGAAAATCAGTCCGAAGTTAATTGAATTCATGATTGATCGTTATACGCGTGAATCAGGTGTTCGTGGACTTGAGAAAAAAATTGCATCATTGGTGAGAGGCATTGCGAAGTCAGTTGCAATGGAAGAAAAGTACGACATCACCGTTGATGAAGCAGGAATCATTAAAATACTAGGCACGCCGATTTTCCAACGCGACCGATATCAGTCGAATGAAGTCGCAGGTGTTGTCACGGGTTTAGCATGGACAAGTGTTGGCGGAGATATTCTATTTGTTGAAAGCAGTATCAGTAAAGGAAAAGGCCAGCTTGCAATCACAGGGAATCTGGGTGAAGTGATGAAAGAATCTGCTGTCATTGCCATGGCTTACTTAAGAGCTCATGCAAGTGACCTGAATATTGATTTCCGAGTGTTTGATCAATGGGATGTGCACATCCACGTTCCGGAAGGAGCGACACCAAAGGATGGTCCGTCAGCGGGTATTACCATGTTGACTTCCCTTGCATCTTTGTTTACACAACGTAAGGTGAAGAGTCAGTTAGCTATGACAGGAGAGAT
>JAYSPU010000298.1:0-3131 GCA_043721935.1 Bacteroidota bacterium
TTTGAAAGCTCTACAGGCTGTTCAATCAATAATAATTATTTCTTGAATTTGGGAAGTGGATTAAACGGATTGAATTTCTGCGATCTTACAACTTTATGCGGCAATGACATTAGGAATTGCGTACGTGGCTTAGATGTATTTAATTTTACATTACCAGCACAAGGTTCTGTAAATTCACCACAAGATAATATGTGGCGGAATATTCCACTGGCAAATAGAACTGTTGGTAGTACTGCAAATAGCGCTCGAATCGAATTTTATCATCGCTATACACAAAATAATATCAATAATAAATTTAGCCCTGGCACAAACCCATTCCTGATCCGAAGTTACCCAAATACGACTGGACTTTCTCCTTGTAGTGTCCCAGACACTTTTCCTCAAATGTTTACTGAAATTACCGATCAGATCATTAAAGATTCAATTGTCTTTTCAATTTACGACTCAGAAAACAAATGGTTCTCTGAAAAATATGCATTCCATTTGCTTTCAAAAGATTCAATGTTGATGAATCAAGGATTGCCTTCAGATCAACAGCGGAAACAATTTTTTGATAACTTGAAGCAGAGAAATGTTGGAGAACTCGAAGCAATCCACAAAGCATTAGATGAAAAAGATTACTTGCAAGCCATTACGAAGCTGATAAATATTCAGCCGGAAAATGTAATCGAACAAAACTTAAAAGATGCATATAATTTAGTTGAAAAAGTTCAAACGGATGTGCCTCTTTCGATAGACGACTCACTTTTGCTTGACAATATAACTGAGCAACTTGCCTTTGAAGGAGGACCTGGAGTTTTTATTGCTAGAGCAATCATGGACGAAGAATATGACGATGAACTTACAGGAGCTTTACTCCGTCAATTGAATGCTGTTGAGGATTATTCTAAACCTGATATATTACTTTATCCAAATCCATCTAATGGCAAAGTTGTTATCTCAAAAAATTTATCTCAATATGGTGGTTGCAGAATTGATGTGAGAGACATACACGGCAGATTGTATTTAAGCTCAAAACTCGATGTAGCTGAAACATTGTTTGAAAGTGATTTAAGTTTCTTAACTTCTGGAATGTATTCTCTCCAAATTTATTGTGATGATCTGATGATAGAATCTCTGAAACTCGTCATTCAAAAATGAGAAAATGTTTTTTAATATGGATTTTCTTCCTTGTCTATTCATTTGTGAATGGACAGGGAAGAAATTCTATTTGGTGTTTTGGCGATAGCGCTGGGATCGATTTTGGAAATGTTACCAACCCAACAGTTTTCGAAAGCAGTGTTAATGCAATTGGGACATGTAGTAGTATTGCAGATACCGCTGGCAATCTTTTATTTTATTGTGCAAGCCCTGATATCATAGCCTTTAACTCAGGAGCATCACAATTAGGAATTACCTATAATAGAAACCATGAAAAAATGCTGCATGGTGATTCATTAATTGGAAGAGCATGGTATCACGAAATGACAATCACATCAAACCCCACCAATGCAGATCAGTATTACATCTTTCATATTGATGATGTTAATTTGAATGGATTGTTTTATTCTGTTGTTGACATGAGTCTTGATAGTGGCAGAGGTGAAGTTGTTTCAAAAAACAATCAACTCAGTAGTGCTAAGGCAGGCGATTATCTGCAAGCAGTAAAGCACGGTAACGGAAAAGACTGGTGGTTGATTTTCAGATCAACTCCTCCTTCTAATAATTTATTCTACGTGTATTCCGTTAGATCAAGCGGGGTCCAATTAGATCATATTGATAGCGTAGGGCCACAAAGTGCTTCTGATGGTGTAGACTTAAGGTTTAATTCTGATGGGTCACAATTCGCATTCTGTAATTGGAACGGTCTTTTAGCTATTTACAATTTCGATCGTTGCACAGGAAGTATTACATTGAATCAAACAATTCATCAGGAATTCCCGGCAGGCACTTCGCCATTTTTTCTGGACTGTTGCTTCTCTCCTAATGATTCCATGCTCTATGTAAGTTGTGCGCCGTATTTTTCCAATCAAGATACTAGCCAGATTTACATTTATCAGTTTCGACTTTGGATGGCCAATGTCTATGCTTCAAAATTGGTTGTGTGGACGGTGCCTTATCCAAATATTGCAGGTGCCGTCAGGTTGGCTCCGGATAATAAAATCTATATCGCTGCTCAATCGACGGGGTATCCTTATGATAGTACTAATTACTATCCTGAGAATATGAGCTTGACCGTCATTAACCAACCTAATATGGTTGGTGCTTTGGCTTGTGACATTCAACCGTTCAGCTTTTATCTCGGTGGTAAAAGAACCTACTGGGGATTACCAAATAATCCCAACTATGATTTAGAGCCACTTACCGGAAGCCTTTGCGATACCATCAATACCGTTGTTGAACAACCTGAAATAACTAGTCCGGCATTAAATCTCTCTTACCAATCAGCATGGCAAAGTGTTATTGTGAATGCAAACAAATTAAAAGGGAAGAATATCAACGTTTATCTTACTGACATTTCCGGAAGAATTCTTTTTGTTGACGAAGGAAAAACAATTGCCGGATATTTCACGAAGAATATTTCGATGGATAATTTTGCATCGGGAATTTATTTAGTGACGATTGTTACAGAAAAAGAAAGAATATCGGGAAAAATTATAAAGAATTAGATGGAGAAAGTTCAATTAGATAATCCGATTGGACGGAAGGTTAAGCTGAAATAAGTAAACCGTTTCTTATTATCAGAATCATTCAAGCGTCATTCCGACACATAACGATTTAACGTCTTTGATAACGGGCAGACTGACGGTTAACCGTGTTCCTAATTCGTACAGGGGTGGGAATTTCCGCTTAACACTTCCGCCCAGCGGGACAACTATTTATTTCCGGTAAAAGCTATGAGTGTTGTCTTCCGAGCCAAATATGTTCAAGCACTCAAAGATCGGATTCCCGATTTGGAAAAAAAACTGGTGGATGAATTGTTTTAAAAACCATGGGTAATTTATGCTAAATGTCCGTTTGCAAACACAAAATTAGTGATCGAGTATCTTGGTCGTTACACTCGCAAAATAGCCATCAGCAATCATCGAATTCCCAAAGGATTTGTGAGAATCCGGCATTTTGGAATATTGAGCAGCACAGGAAAAAAATCA
>JAYSPU010000299.1:0-30000 GCA_043721935.1 Bacteroidota bacterium
GTAGCATCCAATATGGAAACAATTGCCAAATGCGCAGCTTTGTCTGCAGTTGTCAATGGCGATTGATCGTCTTTGTATTCAATGGTATAATCGCTCGAATAAACTTCAAGTATTTGTTTACTCGCCAGACAAGCAGCTTGAATTGCTTTCGTTGCAAGTGATCTCAGTTCCATTTTATTTTTTCCCATCAAATGATCATTCCGGCGCCAACCGTTTCATTGGTTACTTCATCGATTAATATTAAACTTCCCGTCAGGCGATTTCTACGGTAGCTGTCGTACATCAACGGCTGTGTTGTGCGAATGGAAATTCGTCCGATGTCATTAATTGAAAGTTCTTTCTGATCTTCCAATCGGCGTATGTTGGAGATGTCAATGGTATATCTGACCTCTTTTATTATTGCGCGTACATCTCTTGTTGTATGTCGGATTAAATACGTGTTTCCTTTTTTAAGAACCGATTCATTCAACCAGCAAATCATTACATCTATATCCTGACCAACACTTGTTTTATTATTTTCACGAACGATCATGTCGCCACGACTCACATCTATTTCATCTTCCAGTGTGAGAGAAACAGACATGGGAGCGAATGCTTCATTCAACGATCCTTCAAAAGTTTCAATCGATTTAATGGTAGTTGTCAATCCCGAAGGCAAGACGAGTACTTTATCACCTTTTCGAATGACACCACCTGCAACTTTACCGGCGTATGCACGGTAATCATGAAACTCATCTGTTTGCGGTCGGATTACATATTGAACAGGAAAGCGATAATCGACATGATTTAAATCGCTGCTGATGTGAACGTTTTCCAGATGAAATAAAAGAGTAGATCCCTCGTACCAATTCATTTTTTCGGAACGACTCACTACATTATCGCCATACTTCGCGCTGATTGGAATAAACTGAATATCCTGAATATCCAATCGCGATGAAAACATTCTGAACTCTTCTACAATTTCCTCATAGACTGTATCGCTGTAATCGACCAGATCCATCTTATTTATACAAACCACTAAATGCGGAATGCGCAACAAACTAGCAATGAAAGCATGGCGACGCGTTTGCTCGACCATTCCTTTTCTTGCATCAATTAATATGAGCGCAAGGTTTGCAGTGGAAGCACCGGTCACCATATTTCGTGTATATTGAATATGACCTGGTGTATCAGCAATAATAAATTTACGTTTCGGAGTAGTGAAATAGCGATAAGCAACATCAATGGTAATTCCCTGTTCGCGCTCTGCTTTTAATCCGTCAGTAAGCAAGGCAAGATCAACTTCATCCAATCCTTTTTTCAAACTACCTGAACGAATGGCATCCATCTGATCGTCGAGGATGTTTTTCGTATCCATCAATAATCGCCCGATGAGCGTACTTTTTCCATCGTCAACACTTCCTGCCGTCGTAAACCGAAGTAATTCTATTTCTGCTTTTTTTGTCACTGTAATAATTTTAGCTCACTTTTTATTTTGCAAAAAAACTAAAAATGAATTTTTATTTCATCAATTGATTTATAAAAAATAAAATTAAAAATAACCTTGTTTTTTTCTATCTTCCATTGCCGTTTCAGAACGCTGATCATCCAAACGAGTTCCCCGTTCTGTTGTAGTAGCATTGGCTACTTCTATGATAATTTCATCGATAGAATTTGCTTCGCTAAGAACGGCACCTGTACAAGTCATATCGCCAATCGTTCGAAAACGCACTTGTAATTCCTCGAGCACTTCATTTTTCCCTAACTGCATAAAATCAGCAAAGGCGAATAAAACACCTTGTCTGTTAAACACCTTTCGAGAATGAGAAAAATACAAAGAAGGCAATTGAATTTGTTCTTCACGAATATATCTCCACACATCCAGCTCTGTCCAGTTGCTGAGAGGAAAAACACGGAAATGTTCTTCTTTCTTTTTCCGACCATTAAATAAATTCCACAATTCGGGTCTTTGATTTTTCGGATCCCACTGACCAAATTCATCGCGATGAGAAAAGAATCGTTCTTTGGCACGGGCTTTTTCTTCATCTCTACGTGCACCACCAATTGCACAATCGATTTTCAATTCTTCTATAGCATCTAACAAGGTGATGGTTTGCAAACTATTTCTGCTGGCATTGATCCCCTGTTCTTCTTTGGCTCTACCGCTATCGATGCTATCCTGAACTTTACGTACAATTAATTTCGCTTTTAATTCATTGACCCACCAATCGCGATACACCAATGTTTCGGGAAAATTGTGACCGGTATCAATGTGAAGCAAAGGAAAAGGAAGAGCAGCGGGAAAAAAAGCTTTTCGTGCAAGATGAGAAACGACCACAGAATCTTTACCACCGCTGAATAACAATGCAGGATTTCCAAACTGTGCAGCCGCTTCCCGGATAACAAAAATACTTTCTGATTCCAGTTCGCGTAAATGATTCAGGTTATAGCTAAACATAGTATTTGGGCTGATGGTCGCAAAGTTAACAATTTGTAAGACTCTGCCCGACCATCCATAAATGGATTCCAATTAATTACACCCGTTTGAATGTTCAAAAAATACTATAAAAGCACCTTCCTGGAAATGAGTTGATCTCCAAAGAAAACAGAAACCAGATAAATTCCCGAGCGAGCCTGCTTTGTTTCCAACTCAAGCTGATTAGTACCTTTCGACACTAAGTATTTCATTGAATTAATTTGGTTCCCGGCAAGATCAGACAATTGAATGCGACATTCATTTTCATAATCGGCATTGATGATCAGATTCAATTTAGCGTCAACATTTTCTGAAGTAACGAAATCAAATTTCTTTTTTTCCGAAAAATACACAGGCACCACAGCTGAATAAGAAAACTGTCCGTCGAAATCCGTTTGCTTCAAACGATAAAAGATCAAACCATTTTCCGGTTTCTTGTCGAGCAAAGAATAGAAAACACTTTGCGTACTATTTCCTGCACCTTTTACAATTTCAACCAGTACAAATGATTTTCCATCCACTGAACGTTCAACAGAAAAATAATCGTTGTTTATTTCAGTAGCAGTAGCCCAATTCAAATCAACACCTGAACTTTTTGCATTCGCTGTGAATGATAAAAGTTTAATCGGCAAAGTAGAGCCGCCTAATTGTGTCGGGCCGGCAAGGTCACCCATACCTGCACTCCACTCTACCATATTACAAATAGTAATTAAATTTGAATTACCACCTCCGCTACCTTTTTTAACAAATCCACCACTTGGAATACGGACCTCAGAACCACAAGGCAAATCCAGTTTATTTCCTGTTGTAAATTGCAACGTTCCGGCAACAATAATCAAGAGCGGAGTAGTACAACCGTATACTTGCTGATTACTCACGGTCACTGTAAATCCAACGGGAACAGTAACCGTATCACCACACGTTGGAGTGCGGGCAACACTATTAAACAACCAGGTGACAGCGCTGTTCCACGCACCATTCGCTACAGCATTTCCATTTCCTGCGTATGAAGAATGAATTGATAGTAGCAGAAACAATAAAAGAAAACCGAAACGGATCTTTTGAAGAGACTGAAGATTGTTAATTCGTTGCATGCAGGCAAACTATCTGCTAACCACTCTGAATACAGGTTTTTTTGGTAAAAAATACCTGTGAATAGGGTGAAATGGGTGGAAGTCGTGGTGAAAAGCAGCTTGGAGATTTTTAGAAGAAAGGCAAAAGGCAGATGTCAGAAAGGAGGAAAGTGAAATGATCAACTAACAAACTGGCAACTACAAACCGGTAACATCGAACTCACAGGATCCTTGCAGGATGACTATGAAGGAGCGGGTTATATTATAACTCACAAGATTCTTGCAGAATAGGGTCAAAAAGAAAATGTCGATTTGCATCGTTGACCGACTAATCAACTGCCCAACTGAAAACCGTCTAGCTCTACAGAAAGCTATGCTGAAAAACAGTAATCTTCGTCTAATAAACAGAATCATCCAATCGTCATGCTCCCGACCGGTTAATGAACGATTGAAATCCTTGCCGTTTCTCTTCGATCATTTGAAAAAACAGAAACAGTATAAATTCCCGATGATAAATATGACAGATCTATCATTGTCTTTGTATCATGAGTCATGAATGAATGAACGGTTTTGCTATACTGATTCATTATTTGAATTTCTTTTTTCCCTTGATTCATTTGGTCCAAGTAAATTATTCCTGAAGTGGGATTAGGTGAGACTGAGAAAGATGGATTGCGCCGACTAGCTATTCCTGTGGTATTTTGTGAAAGATAAAATGTAGAAGTACAGATAGAAATTGAATCGAGTATAGTTCCATTTGCTGTCATCGCTACCAAATCATGGAAGTTTAAGAATGTTAGCCCTAATTGACTGAGCGAATCCATAATCAGATCTGCATAAAATATTGTATCGCCATTAAGAAGATAAGCATTTTGGTGATCCTTCCTGGCCATCACAACGGAAAGGCGACGCCCCATGAAATCATCATTATATTGAAACCAATTGTTATTATTAATGGCAAAATCGCTCGACAACGGACCTATATTCTGAAGACCTTGAAAGTTAAATAATGAACCATTGGGTGGTTCGATCAAAATCGCCAGACCAAACAAAGAATCGATTGGAATTGAAATGGATCCTGCAATCATATAAAAACGGATGGTGTCATTCACCTGAAAGCTGTCGCGATCGGTTACAAAATAGAAGGAAGGATGAAGTGTGTTACAGGAAGTAGGAGTTACGCCGGGTCCCTGATAACTACAACTGCGTGCAAATAAAAAATCACTTGAATCAATTCTGTTATCAAAATTCAAATCAAAATATTTATAATTTACTCCGGATGGAAATGAACCCGACCAGTCGGGAGTTAAGTCATATGCCAAACAACCCTGAAAAAAATGATTTGAGTTTGTCCAGGAATCTGTCGGAGCTGAATTTCCATCGGCTACTAATGCATACAGGACCTCTTCAAAATCAATCCGGCTATTACGATTTAGGTCACCTGTTTTAAAATTAGTAAGAGTCGATAAAAAATTTTCACCGTTTGCACTAATTATCCCAGTAAAGGCGGAATAGTCAACAAGAAAATATCCTCCTCCAGATAAATAAGTTCCTCCGGCAAAGACCAGACTATCCGGTAAAGCCAATGCACGTATTCCAAAATGCGAACCCGGTACGTTAATCGTATACATTGCAGTTCCTGTTGAATCATACTTCACAATATCTTTGCCCACACAGGTAATCCATCCACCTTCATACGTCACATCAAAAAAATCACCCATTGTTGGAATTGTAACAGTGGACAAAATATTTCCATTCTGCGGATCAATTCTATGCAAAACATTTCCATCCAAAAGAAAAACCAATGAATCTCTGACAAAGATATTTGTTCCATACAACGGATAAATAGGATTAAGAAGAGTGTCTGTTACACCTGTAAATCCGGGATAAGAAACCCATAAATTACCATTCGGCAATGCTTTTAGTTTAGTACCACGAATTGGTAGAGAAAATATTGTTGACCCTGAATTTCCATCTAAATAGTAAGTACTGTCCAGACAAAATAAAATAACAGTTCCACCGGGCAATACATCGGAAGCCCGAACATACTGCTGACTTATTCCGCTCGAGGTATCATAATAATTGGGAAGATAATGTGTCCACAAAACAGTTCCTACCGAATCTCTTTTATCAATCCAAACAGTAAAGACTCCTGAAGTACGGAAGTAGTGATTTAATACACAAACAACCGTTTCATTTAATTCCGGTAGCAGGAAAAGTGAGTCAACGATCGTTGTTCTATAAACTCCCAAATCCGTAATGGTTCCATCACTTCTCGTATAATAAACTTTTGATTTACCCCGCTCATTTGCAATTTCAAAATAGAAATTTCCACTGGCGGCGGGAACAACATTAAACAACTGCAGGATAGTATCATCAGGATAAATATAACCACTATTTTGATTGTAGCTAATTTTCTTTACCCATGGTGATTGTGCTGAAATCACCATCACCATAAAAAAACAAAGTACCGTTAACAGGAGTTTCATTTGCTAAAAATTTATTCGTCTAAAAGTAAAAGAATCACTTATACCAAAATACGGTTTTCTATTAATCTGTCTTATACTTGGGTGAACGCTTCAAAGGGTTAGGTTAATTAAATAATGAAAGGATAAAATTAGCGAATTCTAACAATAATGACCATTCATTAGAATCGGAACTTTATTTGACATTGTAAAGACATTCTGATCTTTCACCAAACTCAAATTTTTATACATTTAATAAAACTTTTAAATCCTTCACGATGAATAAATATCTACTCTTATTACCTTTCAGTATTACTCTTCATTCTGCCTCCGCCCAATTCATGAGTGAAGAAGTAATCGGAAATACATATTATGAATTGCAATCAAATGACTCTCCCTATAATTCAATATTTACGGATATCGATGGAACAATTTCCACCGTTTGGACATTCTCACCTGATACAATTCAAACGCCTTCTATTTATCCAAACAGAGGCACCGGTTATAATTATTTTAATTTGACAAACTGGGCTAATCTGCCTACACAACGGATAGAACCTGTTCGAACAGGTTTTCCAAATATTGGCATTACCGGTTCAGGAAAAGAAGTGGTCATCAGTCATAAAGGGACAGGACTTTACATGAGTAGCAGGACACCCAAAGGAACCGGCACGTGGACATCAGTTAACTTACCTTTTTCAATTAACATTTATCACACCTGGTCACGTATGGTTATTGGTGGAAGTCAAAATCAGTCGATCCATTTAATATACGCTAATGATTTTTTATCCGGGGATGTGATTTCTTTATTCTATGCAAAATCAGATGACGAAGGAAATTCATGGCCTGTAAGCAATCTGGTATTACCCGGTATTGACACTTCATTTTACAATGGTTTTGGTGGCGACAATTATGCAATTGATGCAGTTGGAAATGTTATAGCAATTGCACTTGGCAGCACATTCACTGATGTGATTCTACTAAAGTCACTCGACAATGGAAATACATGGACGAAAAATATTGTGGATACATTTCCTATTCCACATTTCGATCTGAACACAATGATTACCGATACCAATAACGATGGCATTGTAGACACTATTAATGGCTACAAAGGTCAGCTGGATGTGGCCATTGATCCAATAGATTCATCTGTTCATATAGTATATAATAATTTTCGGTTTTATGCAGACGGATCAACACCGGGAAGTTTTAATTACTTTCCCGGAAGCGATACCATCTACTACTGGAACGATAGAGATTTTAATTTGCGCTATCCGGAGCAAGCTGCAGTTCCTGTAGACTTTAATAATAATGGAATACTCGATGTAAACAATTTCTACAGCCAACCTGCGATGAGTAAACCTGCCATTGCAATTTATGATGGAATACCATTTATTTTTTATCTGAGCGCTGATGAAAAAACTACATTAAACGGATATGATACCCAATCGCATTTATATTATACTTATAAACAAGCAAACCAATGGATACCACCGCAGGTCGATCCATTCATGAATTTGCCCATGGGTTGGACTTATAACAATACATCCGTAAAATATGTTTCGGTTTCTAATCCGCTGGGTAGCAGTTGCAAAATTGACTATGAATACTTAAGAGATACGATTAAACCTAGTTTCCCTCGTTTTCAAAATGCTGAAATTATTCATGGCTCTATTGACGCCTGTGCAATTATTAATTCCATTCAAGGAAATAACTCATCAGACTACTTTACTTTTTTTCCAAATCCTGCTTCGAATCAGTTAAACATTCAAACACAATCAGAAGGATCAATTGAACTATATAGTTCTTCCGGTCAAAAATTAAAATCAATTATTGTCAATACAAATGACAGAATAATTATGTCTGTTGCAGACTTAGCAAAAGGAATTTATTATCTCCGTTTCCAAAATAACCAAAGTAATACGGGGAAAATTCTGGTGATTGAGTGACGGGTGATTAAGTGACTAACAGGAAACTGACCAACTGATAACTACTAACTGGCAATTGACATCTACGAACTCGGAAACCGGCAACTGATTAATACGAACTCACAGGATCCTGGCTGGATGACTTTGAAGAAGCGGGTTGTTATTATAACTCACAGCATACATTCTGAAAGAATCTTGTGACTTAAAGTACACCTCAGCAAAAATGTCATCCAGCGGAACCTGTGAGTAATTTCGTATCGATTTTTTTTTGTCAACAGAAGAAAACAGTTGTGAAAATGCATAAGTCAGAAAGGAGAAAGTGATTAGATCGTTGATCACCAAGCGAACTGGCAACTGACCAGCTAGTTAATACGAACTCACAGGATCCTTGCTGGATGACTTTGCAGGGTTGGGTTATGTAATAACTCACAAGATTCTTACAGAATAAATGTCGATTTGTATCGTGTATCAACTGGCCAACTGACAACTGTCTAACTGACGAACCGATAACTAACCTATCATCTTCAGCAATTCCAAGACACATTCCTGCTCCGAAAGTAAATCAGTCTTCAACTCTAATTCAGGTGACTCGGGAAACTCATAAGGAGAATCAATTCCTGTGAACGTTGAAATTTCTCCGGCTCTGGCTTTCTTGTATAAGCCTTTTGGATCACGTTGTTCGCAAATTTCCAAAGGAGAATTGATGTACACTTCAAAAAATTCTCCTGCTTGAAAAAGGGAACGAATTTTATTTCTGTCGGCACGAAAAGGAGAAATAAAAGAAGTGATTAGAATTATTCCTGCGTCAACAAAAAGTTTACTGATTTCTCCTGCGCGTCTGATGTTTTCTCTTCTGTCTGAATCTGTAAATCCTAAATCGGCATTTAGTCCACTGCGCAAATTATCGCCGTCGAGGACAAAACAAATCTTTCCCTGATTCAACAATTCTTTTTCAAGTAAATAGGCAAGTGTAGTTTTGCCTGAGCCGCTGAGTCCGGTCATCCAGATGACTTTCGCCTTCTGCTTTAAACGTTGTTCACGTTCTTCTTTACTGATACCGGATGCAACAGGAAAAATGCTCATGTGTAAAGTAGAAATCGTTTACTGACCGACCGGATGCCACGTCGTTTTTATTTCCTGCAAATCCATGATGCGATATGGATTCTGCGCATTGTCTTTCGTCCAATCGGTTTTGTCATACACAATGGCGCGTTTCACATTTAACGAAGACGTTTCTTTCACCTTTTGTATGTCAGCCTTTACATTGCCACAGTACACAATTGCATTTACATCCATGTGTGATGCAAAATGTACAAGCAGTTCATCTCTGTAACCGGTAAGCAGATTCACCACTCCGCCAGGAACATCAGATGAATTCAATACTTCACCAAATGTAACTGCACACAATGGCTTCTCTGCAGAAGCTAATGCTATCACAGTATTTCCACCTGCTATTGCCGGTGCAATTGTAGAAACCAATCCTAACAAACTATATTCTTCAGGCGATAAAATAGAAACAACACCCGTTGGCTCTGCCATAGAAAAATTAAAATGCGAAGACTCAACCGGATTAACTGAACTGAATACCTGTTGATATTTATCTGTCCAGCCTGCATAATACACCAGACGATCAACCGACAAATCAATTTCAGTATTGGCTTCAGCAATGGTTGATCCTTGTAACACTAATTCAGAAACAAATTGCGGACGACGACCTTCCAGCATTTCTGCAATTCGATAGAGTATTTGTCCTTTGTTATATGCCGACTTTCCTGCCCATCCCGGCTGTGCTTTACGGGCAGCAACAACAGCATCACGAAAATCTTTACGCGATGAACGACAAACATTAGCGATCAAATGACCTTCTGAATCGCTCATCGTATAATATCGACCCGATTCAGTGCGCGGAAATTTTCCGTCGACATAAATTTTATATGTCTTCATCACTTCCAGTCTGGAATCTTTTCCTGACTGACCGTTTGATTGACCATTCATTTTTTTATCAGCCAAAACGTTGGATTTATTTTTTTCAGTTTCCATTTTCTTCCGCTTAGTTGTTAATGTTGATATAAGGGAAAATTCCATGAAGTCCGCCTTCACGTCCTACACCACTCTCTTTGTATCCTCCGAAAGGAGAAGTAGGATCAAATTTATTATAGGTATTTGCCCAGATAACTCCCGCCTTTAATGCAGCTGTTACTTTAAATATTTTTGAACCTTTATCTGTCCACACACCGCCACTTAATCCATATGGAATATTATTCGCTTTCTCAATTACTTCTTCGACGGTACGGAACGTTTGCACGGCTAATACCGGTCCGAATATTTCTTCCTGTACAATACGAGATGATTGCGCAACATTCGTAAACAATGTTGGGCGACACCAAAAACCTTTTGATGGAAGTGCGCAAGCTGTTTGAAACATTTCTCCGCCTTCATTCACTCCTATCTTCAGGTATTGATTAATTTTATTCAATTGCATTTTTGAATTGATCGCACCGATGTCAGTGTTTTTATCCAATGGATCACCAACGATAAGTGTTTCCATTCTGTCTTTCAATTTGCGAATTACTTTTTTCGCAACACCTTCCTGAACAAATAATCTTGAACCTGCACAACACACATGACCCTGATTAAAAAAGATTCCGTTCACAATTCCTTCTACAGCCTGATCAATTGTTGCATCATCAAAAATAATATTTGCAGCCTTACCACCTAATTCAAGCGTGTATCTTTTTCCGGAAGCAGCAACTGCTTTTTGAATAATCTTTCCTACATCAGTTGATCCGGTGAAAGCAATTTTATCAATGCCGGGATGATTCACCAATGCAGCACCTGTAGCACCTGCTCCGGTAATAATATTCACGACACCCGGAGGTAAATCAGCTTCCTGAATAATTTCAGCAAGTTTCAATGCAGTCAACGAAGTTGTTTCCGCCGGCTTTAGCACAACTGTATTTCCTGCTGCTAGTGCAGGAGCAATTTTCCAGGCAGCCATCAACAATGGAAAGTTCCACGGAATGATTTGGCCGGCTACACCAATCGGTGAAGCTTTTGCGCCAGGTACAGCGTATTCAATTTTATCAGCCCAGCCTGCATAATAGAAAAAATGCGCTGCTGCTAATGGAACATCAATATCACGCGACTCACGAATGGCTTTACCACCGTCCATCGATTCAATCACTGCCAGTTCGCGGGCACGCTCTTGCATGATGCGGGCAATTCTGTACATATATTTCCCGCGTTCTTTCGCAGGCATTTTACTCCAGTATTTATCGTACGCTTTGCGAGCTGCAGCAACTGCACGATCCGTATCAGCCTGACCTGCTTCAGCAATGCGCGCTATCTTTTTTTCAGTAGCCGGATTAATCGTATCGAAATATTTTCCGGAAAGTGGCTTTACAAATTCACCATCGATGAAAAGATCATACGATTCTTTTAATTTAACATGATCGCTGCTTTCCGGAGCAGGAGCATATTCCCATTTACCGGAGAAATTCAATGCAGGAGTTTTCTTTATTTTTTTTTGTGCCATGGAAAGCTTCTTAGTCTTTTGAGAAATAATCTATACTCTGATAAACACCTGTACGTTCCTTCAGCATTTGCATCAGGATGTCATTGGCTAATGCACTTGCACCGAAACGAAACATATCAGGATTCAACCAATCGTTGCCCAGCGTTTCATGAACGACAACTAAATAGTTAAGCGCCAGTTTTGCAGTAGCAATTCCGCCGGCAGGTTTCATCCCTATTTTTTTTCCTGTTTCGTAGTAGTAATCACGAATCGCTTCAAGCATCACCATAGTGACCGGAAGTGTAGCGGCTGGTTGAATTTTTCCTGTAGAAGTTTTAATAAAATCAGCACCGGCATGCATGGCTAAATCACTTGCACGTCTTACATTATCCAATGTGCTCAATTCTCCTGTTTCGAGAATGACTTTTAAATGCGCCTCACCGCAAGCTTCTTTTACAGCAGCAATTTCGTCGAACACAAATGCATATTCGCCTGACAAAAAATGTCCGCGTGAAATGACCATGTCAATTTCATCAGCGCCTTCGCCAACAGCCCATTTGGTTTCTTCCAGTTTCACTTTTCGGGTTGACATTCCGCTTGGAAATGCAGTAGCAACAGCAGCTACTTTCACGCCTGATCCTTTCAATGCTTCTTTTGCAACACGCACCAGATTTGGATAAACACAAACGGCAGCAACAGATGGAATATCCGGATAGCCTGCATGCGGATGCATTGCCTTCGCACACAATTGTCTTACTTTTCCGGGAGTGTCCTTAGCTTCTAGTGTTGTCAAATCCAACATGGACATTGCTAAATTCAATGCCGATACTTTGGACGACTTCTTAATGCTTCGTTTAGATAAGCGGGCGACTCGTTCCTCCACACCGATCTGGTCGATGGTCGGACTGTCAATTAAATAATCGGTTCTTTTCATGAATGATACAATCCGGGTGGTTTTCCCGAGGACGAATATACAAAATGAATGGCGAAGGTTATAATTTCAGGTAAAAACAGAGATAATTCTAAGTGCTTAAAAGCGATACAACAGGGAAAACTCAATCAACTCATTATACTGTCCACGATCAAAAAAAGCAGTTGTAACACCTGGAAACGGACGAATGGTAGTCATTGATGCAGAATACCTCCCATCGAACGACCAATGATCACCAAGTGAATAAACGATACCGGCATTTGCAGACACTTCAAATTTTTTGAACTGACCGCCTCTATCATATACACCCCATTCATTTTCTTCATGTGATGAAATCAACGTACCGAATGAAGGACCTGCGGTAAGCAACATCTTAGAAGCCACCTTCCACTGAAGCATCAATGGAATTTCAAGGTAGTTAACACGTAATAAATAATAACTATTGTCAATTTCACTGGTAGGTTTGCGACTACCTTTTTGCACATAGGCCATTTCCATCTGCAATGAAAAATGCGGAGACAGTTTCCGACTTACAAATGCACCAGCAATAATACCTGCTTTATTAAATCCAACTAGTTTATCACCGTTCACTTGTGATCCGGCTATTCCAAAACGAAAACCTGCATCAAAATCTTGTGCAAAAGAAACACTACCAATCAGAAAAAATAAAAGAAGAAAATTTGTTTTTACCATACAAGTTAAAAATTACTCTAATGACTTTTCTGCAACCTGAAGTACGGTATAATTTGATTTATTATAGAGAAAAGCAATCACCTTACAATTGCCCGCCACCCACTTCGAACTAAAAGGAAGAGAATAACCCGTCAACAATTTATTCTCAGCATTGGGTCGAAAATTTTCTCCGTTCAATCCATTAAAAGATGCACGCAGAATATCATGATGTGTATAGTTCGGAACGTACTGCGGCGAATGGCTGTACCATTGTTGCCAGTCAACAACATTATCTTCAACCATTACAACTTGTAATGCCAATGAATCAGTAATTGGTTGTAACAATTCTACTTTCACTGCAACCTTGGCTTCCCGGCTTAATGAATCGAAATAGGTTTGCAGATTTATTTTTGCAACTGCCGGAAGAGCCAGTTCATTTTGAATATTCGTCTTCCAGGTAGTGTACGTTTTTTTATGAGAGGTAGGAAAACCAATCCTGTTTATCAATCCTAAAGGATTAATAGTAATTCCAAATTGAGTTGCCCAGCCATCGCCTACTATACTGCGGTAATTAATTTCAAAAGATCCTGCAGGCGCACCGGAAGGACAGTCCAAGGCAGTAGGACATGTATCAGAAAATTGTCCGGCATGAACTGCAATCGTAATTAATTTCACTCCAAATTGCAGACGAAGTGAGTCATAAAGAACAACAGCAGCAGGCGGACAAGTACCACAAAGATGACCGGTGAATTCTTCCACGAGAACATGCTTAGTGGCAGAGAGAAAATCTTCTTCAACCGTCAATGTATCATTTCCAATCAGAACAGAATTCTCAGAGAGCACCGTTCCTCGCGTATTTGTTTCACGCGTTGTTTCAATTTTATCACACGCTGAAAAAATCATTGCAATAAAAAATACGGGAAGTAATATGTTTCTCATTTTATCAGAAGCTACTGGTAACTGTTAAACTAAATCCATTAGAAGCAGGAACGGTACGACAAACTCCGCCTACACAAAACAAACCTGCACGTTGACGTCCATAACCTAACGTAATTCGGTTAGCATTATTTGTATATCCAAAAGACAAATTGTAATAATTAAATTGTTTGTCCTTTATTTCATTTCCATAATTCGATTGCCAGAATCCGCCAACAAACCAGTACGGCGATACAGAAAACTCAGCTAACAACAATGCCCAACTTCCTTCTCCTTGCTTAGTGTACAAATGTTGTAACTCAGTACGGAAATTGTACTTCGAACTTATTTTATAATTTAACTCCACAACACCTGTATGACTGTAAATATGTCCGTTCCCTGTACGTCCTTCAATGACATCACGATTATAATTAATATATAAATAAGTAAGAATCATCCGCAACTTCTTTGTCATTTTAACATTGTATTCGACATTGAAATCTTCGTAGTAAATAGAATTACCTAATTTTAAAAACTTGCTGTTGTAACCATAATCCTGTTTTACATTCAGTGTATCCCGATTGATATCCTGTGCACGACTATAATTCACGGTCAGTGTTGCGCCTTTGGTTCCTCCCATAAACGAACCTTCTTTGATGTGAAAAAATACGTCTGCCTGAAAACCATATTCACCATTCGGCTGAGTTGCATAAGGGAAAATAGCAGGCAATAAATACGCATGCTGAGTCGTCATTGCCGGCAGATAATTAATCAGCAAACTATTCAACACTGCATTCCGGTCAGAGCGAAAACTCATGTTGTCAATTCGTTTTGCTCCAAGTGTAAATCCAAATCCTTTTACTGAGTAAGAAGCATTTAACAAAACTGCAGACCCGTTTTTATAAATAAAACCATTCGTATAAGAAGGATCATTGGCTTTGTAAACATACTCTCCGCTCAAATCCCACGGACCACGGATTACATGAATTCTTCCTCCGCCTGAACCAACATTCACAGGCAAATTATAAACATTGTCATCATCTTTTTGATACTTACTAACGAAACTGGAGCCGATTATGACTACTGTTTTTTTCGTTGCCCAGCTAGAAAAAGTTTCATTAAAATTTAATTCTGCATCGACAGCTCTGACGACACCATCGCCAAGAGAAAAGAAGTCGCGTTGCTTTCCAACCATCCCTTTTAATGAGAGACCTTTTATCGGAGTATATTTTACCCGAATACCTTCCATGACATTATCTAAACCCAAACCACGCTCCTCATAGGCTCTGAAAATAATTCCACTTCCAAACTGATCATAAAAATTACCAACGGTCACTTCCAGATCAGCGTTTTTATACGTCAGATATTTGTAAGGGAAACCACTACCTGTATACCGGCTGTCAAAACCCAATAACGGATTACGATAACTTTCATAACGAACACCGGCTGAGAATTTATCTTTCTCGAAAATAAAATTCGCAAATCCATTGTTTAAAAACTTTTCCGGCACATTGGGAGCACCGATGGCGGAATCCGTCCGGTAATATTGTCCTGTAAATTCAAAATTTCCATGAATATTTCCCGGTAACTGTGCAGATGCTAATCGGAATACAGAGGAAAAAGCAATGAATAAAGTACTTAGCAGAAGTACACGATTAATTCTCATCCAACCTTATTTATTTAATTCTACTTAACGGAAAAAATACGACGAGTAAAAATTACTTTATCAATTTTCTCACTTGCTCTAATAATTCTTCTTCATTACCCTGGACAAATCCGACATGTTGCCAGACAATTTCACCCTTACCATTAATTAAAAAAGTATGTGGTGGCATGTTTACATTCATAGCCCGACGTAAGTCACCATTCGGATCAATATAACTTTCAAATGCCCAGTTTCTTGCATTAATGAATGGCCCAACTCTGTTCATTGTACGTGCATCATCAATAGAGATTGCAATTACTTTCACTCCTGTTTCTTTTTGCCAGTCGGCATACACCTCATGAATAGCATTTAATTCTTCAATACATGGCTTACACCAAGTGGCCCAAAAATCAATGATCATGGGTTTGCCATCGTTGAAAAATCCCGAAGAGTTGAAGGTAGTACCATCAATCTTCTTTACATCAACAGTCGGTAAAGGCCGAGTGTCTTGCGCTATACTATTGAAGTGAAGCGCAATAAATAAAACAATAAATGAAATTCTGATCATTGTAGTAGTATAAAAAAGGGCTTAATTTCTTAAGCCCTTTTCCTTGTTCAAATATCAATATTTATTCTGATACCATCAATTTTTTTGTAATCACTCCTTCGCTTGAACGAACGTTTACAACATAATTTCCTTTTGCAAGATTAGAAATATCCAAACGAATCACGCCAGAAGCAAATGAATCATATGAATAAGTCGCAACTTCTGCTCCAAGAGAATTGTAAATAGATACATTCAAATCAGATGGTTTAACAAGTGACAAATTCAAATATGCTTCGCCTTTAGCCGGATTTGGATACAATTCAACTGCAGAAGAAGTAGCAAGTAACGAAACAGATGTAGTTCCATCCGTGATGTTCACATTGTCAATGTAGATGTTATTTCCATTACCGCTAATTGCACTAATCTGAATCATTAATTCAGGCTGACCCAAGAATGCATCTAAAGAAACTGTTTCATTTCTCCAGTTTGTTGAAACCGGATTGAAAGCAGTTGTTACAAATCCTGTTACAGTAGCAAGGGTAGTTCCTGATTTATTGTAAACGGTTGTCCATGTCTGACCACAATTAGTTGAAACATTTACTTTCAAACGCTCCACATAAGTTGCACTGTACTGAGCATGTGCTAGGTCAAACGTTAATGTTGAACCGGAAATTGCATTTGAAAAGTCAACTTTCGGAGCAATCAGATTGTCAATTGTTCCTACAGCTGCATTGTAGCAATTTATTTTTGCACTACCACCACCATTGAATCCATAAGCAGAACGAATCCATGTGTAAGTATCCAAATCTACATTCTCCACAACAAAACCTGCTGATGGAAAAGTAGTTGAAGCAAAATTCTGAACTAATGGAGTAGCCACAATGCTGGTAAACAAATTATAGTTTCTGGTTACTCTGTTATTGTTAGTATCCAGATCTGTTCCTGCATTCGGACTGCTTGTATAAGCAGTGAAAAGATTTGCTCCATTTGATAGTGATACAGTTGGAAGCGTATAAGTGGACGTTGCATTAGGTGCAAGATTTCCTGTCCATGGAAGTGTTTGAACCGGACCTGTTCCGTAACGGTAGTTTACATCGCAAGATGTCAACGGATCAATACCAAAGTTTTTAATAGTCAACTGAGGAGTTACATCAGAAATACACTGATAAGCAACACCGGAAGCAGCAACAACACCCGCATCATTTTGAATCTGCGGAGCCATATATCCGGCTTGAAGAACTTCTTTTGTAGTATTATTCTGAACAAATACCACTAGTGCTAATTGGTTTTTGTCATACACATTCGCAAGTGCCCATGTGTAGTTCAGGTCAATTGCATCTCCGGTTAACCAGGTATTGGTAATAGCAGTTCCTTGATCAGTAGGAAGCATTCTTTTCATTACACCCTCAAAATGTTTTTCACCATTTGAACCCGGTGCTGTTGCGAAATAAATATTCCGTTCAACAACTGCCATGTGAGCAACCAGACTTCCGCCTGAATAATTCATAGAAGCAGTAATGGTTGCATGACAATAAATTGAATCTCTGTTTGGTGACAAAGAGAAATTAGTTGAGATTGTAAATGGAGAAGTGGTTGTGTAACGTGAATTGATAACACTAGCAGTAACACCTGCTGTATGACCCCCATAAGCGATGCCGCCATCTACTTCTGCATCCGGCACACCGGATACACCGTAATACGCTACACGAGTAGCAACTTGTGTAGGATTATGAGCATTCATCGGATCAGTTCCCGGCCAGCTAGTCTGGTATTTTATCGCTACAATTTTTTCCGGATTCGCTCCAATGAGTGCATTTAAATCCGGATTATAAATAGCACAAGGTCCGCACGATGCTTGCGTAAATTGTTCTAATAATTCTAATCGTTGTGATTGAGACATTGCAATGGTCGCAGCCATAACAAGTACACTACTAAGTATTAGTCTTTTCATTTTCCTATTAAGTTTAGATTGAGAATAGCCTGCAAATAAGGAATTTATTTTTAAAAAAGCTATTAAAAACAGGCTTAAAATTTTGCCTTTTTTCATTCAGCTCTTTAACCTATATTTGTCGGTACTAAATCCATGAACATGTCGAAAATTACATCAGTTGCAGCAATTCTATTGGTTATTTTAACCGGAATGGGAGCTTTCGCTCAAAATATTGAAGTCGTCGGAGGGCAACTCTATGTTTCGGGTACGATTACAAGCAATAGACTTGAAGCAGGTTTATACATTCAAAATAGTTCAAACGATGACCTTGCCGTCCTTCTGGACTGTGACGTCAGTGAAGTATTTCCGGCCCACAGAGCCTATTATTGCTGGGCTTTGTGTTACGATACAATGACTTATGGTATCTCTCCTGATCCACTTGTACTTCCTGCATCAACAATTGATTCTACCAGTTTTCACAGTTATATATACACGCATAACACTGCCGGAACAAGTCGGGTAAGCTATACGTTCTTCGATCAAAATAACACATCTGATTCTTCAAAAGTTACCATTACCTATGATGTCTTAACGACTGGAATAAATGGTCTTGAAAAAAAATTATATACACTCGGAACACCTTCGCCAAATCCTGCAAACAATTTTACCAGTCTGGCCTATTCAATTCCTGCTTCACAAAATGCAAGTGTGGTCATTCGTGATTTGTTAGGAAAAGTAGTTCAGGAATATCCTCTTACTGTTGTTCAGGGTGTTATTATCATTCCAACTACAGATTTAAGTGCGGGAATTTACAATTGCTCTCTCGTAAATGCCGGAAACACTGCAGCCTCAGTAAAACTAGTTGTAGCACACCGATAACCGTGCATTTATCCTTTTAATTATCAGAAGCACCTTCTTTTATGCAGGTGCTTTTTTATTCAATATAAAATCAAATGAGTAAAGAAAAACTGAATCAGGAAGCGCTTGATTATCACTCTCAAGGTCGCCCCGGAAAAATTGAAGTAATTCCATCCAAACCATACAGTTCTCAGAGAGATTTATCTCTCGCTTATTCTCCCGGTGTAGCAGATCCTTGTCTTGCAATTGCTGCAAATCCTGAAGATGTATATAAATATACAGCCAAAGGAAACTTAGTAGCTGTTATAAGCAATGGTACAGCTGTCCTGGGTCTTGGTAATATCGGTCCGGAAGCTTCAAAGCCGGTGATGGAAGGAAAAGGATTGTTGTTTAAAATTTTTGCCGACATCGATGTATTCGACATTGAAGTAAATGAAACGGATGTTGAAAAATTTGTAGCAGTGGTAAAAGCCATTGCTCCGACATTTGGTGGAATCAATCTGGAGGACATTAAAGCTCCTGAATGTTTTGAAATAGAAAGACTGTTGAAAGAGCAACTGACTATTCCTATCATGCACGATGACCAGCACGGTACGGCAATTATTTCAGGTGCTGCATTGTTGAACGCATTGGAACTGACTCATAAAAAAATTGAAGACGTTGTCATTGTTGTAAGTGGTGCAGGTGCATCTGCCATTTCATGTGCAAAATTATACATCTCTCTGGGTGCTAAAAAAGAAAACATCATCATGCTCGATAGTACAGGTGTGTTGCATGTAGACAGAAAAGATCTGGATGAAAATAAAAAATTTTTCGCTTCAAAGCGAAATGTACATACACTTGAAGAAGCTTTTAAAGGAGCTGATGTTTTCCTCGGACTCTCAAAAGGAAATATCGTTTCGAAAGAAATGATTAAAAGCATGGCTGCAAAAGCGATTGTGTTTGCACTTGCGAATCCAGACCCGGAAATTTCTTATCCTGAAGCGATTTCTGCTCGTGAAGATATTATCATTGCTACCGGTCGTTCTGATTATCCTAATCAAGTAAACAATGTATTGGGATTTCCATTTATTTTCAGAGGAGCATTGGATGTCAGAGCAACCCAAATAAATGAAGCGATGAAACTGGCTGCAGTTCGGGCTATTGCAGATTTAGCCAAAGAACCTGTACCGGAAATTGTGAATCTGGCTTACAACAAAAAAAACATCACCTTCGGCACTGATTACATCATACCAAAACCACTTGATCCACGATTGATCACAACGGTTGCTCCTGCTGTTGCAAAAGCAGCGATGGATTCAGGCGTAGCTCAATCACCGATTTCGAATTGGCCGAATTATGTTGAAGAGTTAAGAAAGAGACTAGGCTTAGACAATAAATTAATTCGTGTCGTTACAAGCAAAGCAAAGCAAAATCCGCAACGAATTGTCTTCACTGAAGCAGATACGTATAAGATTTTAAAAGCAGCGCAGATTGTACGCGACGAAGGAATTGCCAAGCCGATTTTACTTGGTAACAGAGAAAAAATTGAAGCTTTAATTCTGGAAAATAATCTCGACTTAGGCGACACACCGATTATCGATCCTCGTCGCGAAGAAGAAAAGAGACTCCATTTCGGCGAATTATTTTTCCGTAAACGTAAACGTCGGGGTTTCACTCTGTACGAAGCTCGTAAAATCATGAACGAACGAAATTATTACGGCGCCATGATGGTTGAAGTAGGCGAAGCCGATGCAATGATTTCCGGTCTGACTCGAAAATACGGAGATACTATTCGTCCGGCATTGCAAATTATCGGCACACAGGATGACGTAAAAAAAGTGGCCGGGATGTACATCATGGTCACCAAGAAAGGACCTGTCTTTTTTGCTGATACAACAGTCAATGTAAATCCAACTGCAGAAGATCTTGCTGAAATTACTGTGCTTACTGCATGGGCTGTGCAGCAATTCAATATCAAGCCACGTATTGCCTTGTTGTCCTTCTCAAATTTCGGTTCCTCGAATGATCCTGCTGCACAAAAAGTAAGAGATGCAGTTGCCATTTTACATCAAAAATATCCGGGCATGATGGTCGACGGAGAATTACAAGCAAATTTTGCATTGAATCCTGCCTTACTCTCCGACAACTTTCCATTCTGTGAATTTGCAGGAGAAGGTGCAAACACACTCATTTTCCCAAATCTTGAAGCAGGAAATATTGCCTATAAATTACTTCAGGAAATGGGAGCTGCTGAAGCGATTGGACCTATTCTACTTGGAATGAAAAAACCGGTACACGTACTTCAGCTTGGAAGCAGCGTTCGCGAAATTGTGAACATGGTGACGATTGCTGTTGTCGATGCGCAATCAAGAAAATCAGGTTGATCAGCATGATGTAAGCGGATAAAAATCAAACTATATATTCAACTCCTTTCTGTGTTTTTACAAAAACCGGAAAGGGTTTTTTATTTCAAAATAAGAAATAGAAATAGCTGTTTTTTGTTCATAATTCAACTCCACTTCCTGCACATCTTTTCGTTAGATTTGCCATCTTTCAAAACAAATGATCAATCATCTACACGGCAGACTCGTTGAAAAAAATCCGGCATATCTGATTATGGAATGCGCCGGTGTTGGCTACTTCGTTAACATTTCCGTCAATACCTATTCTCAAATTCCCGATGGCGAAGAATTAAAAGTTCTTACCCATCTTCAAATAACGGAAGACGCACATACGTTGTATGGATTCCTTATTGAAGAAGAGCGAAAAATTTTCCGTTTACTGATTACCGTTTCCGGAATTGGATGCAACACCGCAAGAATGATGTTATCCTCCATGTCTGTTTCAGAAATTGAAATATGTATTGTGAGTGAAAATGCCAGGAAATTACAGAGTATCAAAGGAATTGGCGAGAAAACAGCCTTGCGTGTCATTCTGGAATTAAAGTCAAAACTGAAGAAAGAATCCATCTCCGTCCATATACCTCATTTCAAAGTCAGAGACGAGGCATTATCCGCATTACTTACCCTCGGTTTCAACAAACAAGCGATTGATAAAACACTGGACCACCTGATCAAGGCAGAACCGGCGCTCAAAGTTGAAGATTTAATAAAAAACGCTTTAAAATCGCTATAATAATTGCTTTTAAGTTTTCGTAAACACTTTAAAAGCTATAATTTAGGCCGGCCTAAGCAATGCCAATCAACAACGCTATCGAACCCAATTTTACTATCTAATTTCCTTCATTCATTATTGGCTTGAAAAATTTGAAGCAATTCTTTTTCGGGATCGGAAGCATATTATCCGTACTTACCGTCGTTTGGGGCGCTGATTATCCGGCAGGGATAAACAGTGAAATGGCTGCGTATGAATTCGCCGCTGTTGACTCGGCCGATTCTGTACAGTTGCATTTCCCATTTCATGATCGTTACACCGATCGTTATTCGGATCCATCAGGCCAGAGTCCGATGTACATGAACGATCCATCAAACGTAAAGACGGATGTTCAATACGATCCGGATAACAACCGATACAACATCAATGAAAACATTGGTCAGCTTTATTACCGCAATCCTTCGTACATGACGTATGAAGAATTCGTCGAACACGAATTCAACAAGAGTACTCGTGCATATTGGAAGCAACGTGCCGGAGAGGAAGATAAATTAACCAAGAAGTCATTCACTCCTAAGATCACCATCAATAGTGTTGTTTTTGACCGCATTTTCGGAGGAAATACGATAGACATTCGTCCTCAAGGTTCTGCCGAACTTATTTTCGGTATCAACAGCTCTAAAAGTGAAAACCCGGCTATCCCTATACGTCAACGCCGTGTGACCACCTTTGACTTCCGTGAAAGAATTCAAATGAATGTCATTGCGAACATCGGTACGAAGATGAAGCTGACGACTAATTACAATACGGAAGCAACATTCGACTTCGAGAATAGAATGAAAATTGAATACTCGGGTGACGAAGATGATATCATTAAAAAAATTGAAGCAGGAAATATTACCATGCCTTTAGGCGGAACGCTTATCCAGGGTTCGCAATCTTTGTTCGGACTTAAAACAACACTTCAGTTTGGACGCTTAACGGTTACCGGATTATTTTCACAGCAACGCGGTAAGGCAGAAACCATCAATGTACAAGGCGGAGCACAAACTACAACGTTTGATATTAAAGCTGATCAGTACGAAGATAACAGACACTTTTTCCTTGCACAATATTTCAAAGACACTTACGATCAGAATCTGCGTGTCATCAATCGTCTTGGAACAAGTCTGAACATTACTCGTGTCGAAGTCTGGGTTACGACACGAACATTCGTTAGTACACAGAATCTTCAGAACCGTAACATCATTGCCTTTGCCGACTTAGGAGAGTCAATGCCGGATACATCACAAACATTGATTGGCGCAACAGGAGCAACTTCACGTCCGCCGGCTGACAGTCTCAATCAACTTTACCAGACACTTGATGCTGCTTTACCCGGTGGTATTGGTTCTCTTCGTACCATTTCAAACTCTGCGTTAATTCCAAGTTCAACACCAGGTGCAAATTTTACGCGGACAAAAAACTTTGAAACGGTTGAGAATGCACGCTTACTACAACCATCTGAGTACACACTGAATAATCGTTTAGGTTATATTTCCCTCAATACTAAATTACGTCCGAATGATGTACTTGCTGTATCGTTTGAATATACCATCAACGGACAAGTTTTTCGGGTAGGTGAATTAAGTGCCATCTCAAGTGCACAAGCACCAAATGCATTGTTTGTAAAACTTATTCACTCTTCCAATTACTCTCCTAAATATTACACCTGGGATTTGATGATGAAGAATATTTATTCGATTGGCGGATTTAATATTTCTCAGGAAAAATTCAGACTGGATGTATTGTATCAGGATGATCGCATTGGTGGTAACATCAATTTCATTCCGACAGGATGTACGGATGTAAAAGGTATTCCGCTTATCCGTTTGCTGAATATGGATCAATTAGATGTTCAGGGTAATCCGGTTCCCGATGGAGTATTCGATTTTGTTCCCGGTATCACTATCAATCCACAAAGCGGCAGAATAACATTTCCTGTACGTGAACCTTTCGGTTCTTATGTACGAGCTAAATTTTGCGGCGATCAGAACGAAGCAAATTTTTATGCTTATGATGCCCTTTACGATTCTACTAAAACATCAGCACAGCAACAGCCTGAAAAAAATAAATTTATTTTAAGGGGAACATTCCAATCATCTTCCGGATCAGAAATTCCGCTTAACGCTGTAAACATTCCACAGGGATCAGTAAAAGTAACGGCAGGCGGTGTTCAGTTACGTGAGAATGTTGACTATACGGTTGACTATACATTAGGTCGTGTGAAAATCATCAACGACAGTTACCTCAAATCAAATACACCGATTCAGATTAATCTGGAAAGTAATTCGCTGTTTGCACTCCAGACGAAATCATTAATTGGTACACGCTTCGATTATAATTTCAATAAAAAATTACAATTCGGCGGAACGATGATGCATTTGTATGAACGTCCGCTTACGCAAAAAGTAAACGTTGGAGACGAACCGGTTTCGAATACAGTTTTCGGACTTGATGGAAATTATCGAACAGACTCTCGTTTTCTAACCAAGTTACTTGACCGACTTCCATTCTATAGTACGAAAGAAACATCTACGCTAACCTTCGGTGCAGAGTATGCTCAATTGGTTCCGGGCTCAGCAGCTGCTATTGGCAAAGGCGGAATTTCTTACGTAGATGATTTTGAAGGTGCCATTACTCCCTTAGACATGAGAAACCCTTCCAGCTGGTATCTATCCAGTATTCCGGAAGGCCAAACTGAACAGGCATTGTTTCCTGAGACAATAGAGGACAGCTCGAAGGCAGGTTATAATCGTTCACGGATGGCTTGGTACTACATTGATCCGTTATTCCAGCGAACACAATCTCAAACACCTGGTGATATTGATGTTGACGATCAGAGTAATAATTTTGTTCGTGAAGTTTCTCAGACAGAAATTTTCCCAAATCGTCCACAACCATTCGGACCTCAGTCTATCATTTGTATGAACGTAGCATACTATCCTGAAGAAAAGGGTCCATACAATTACGATGCAGAGCCAACTGCTTTTTCAAAAGGTATGACTGTAGGTGGCGGACTTGCTGCACCTGAAACAAGATGGGGTGGTATCATGCGAAAAATTGAAACGACCGATTTTGAATACAACAACATTGAGTTTATTCAATTCTGGATGATGGATCCATTTGCAAATGGAACACCAAATGATGGATCAGGCGGAGAAGTTTATTTTAACATTGGTTCGTTATCGGAAGACATTCTTCGCGATCAGAAAAAAAGTTTTGAAAATGGTTTTCCTGCCAGTACAAATAATTACACAACAGGAACAACTGCCTGGGGATATTTTCCAATTGAACAATCCATCGTCAATGCCTTTGACAACGACCCGAATTCAATTCGTGCACAGGACATCGGTCTCGACGGACTGAGTGATGTTAATGAAAGAGGTTTCTTCAACAATTACCTGACACGAATTGCAAATTATACAGGAGCAGCTTCGCAAGCGTATTCAAATGCCCTTCAGGATCCTTCCAATGACGACTTCCTGTTCTTTTTAGATGGGTCGTATAGTTCATCGAATACACCGCCACTTGAACGGTACAAACGATGGAACGGTATGGAAGGAAATTCCAGTTCTACAGGAACGAATCTGACTATCTCCACTACCCTTCCGGATATGGAAGACATTAACCGCGACAACAACATGAACATCGCGGAAAATTATTTTCAATACAAAGTAACACTGAAGCCATCGAACATGGTTGTTGGACAGAATTACATTTCAGATGTAATCGAGTCTCCCGTGCGTTATCAAAACAATACAACCGGTCAGGTTAAATGGTATCAGTTTAAAATTCCTGTTCGTTTCCCTGAAAAAACAATTGGTACACCGGAATACACAAACATCGAGTTCATCCGGATGGTTATGAAAAATTTCCAAAAGCCAATCATCTGCCGTTTTGCACGACTTGAGTTTTTAAGAGGAGAATGGCGCCGCTATATCTTTTCATTGCTTCAGCCGGGCGAATACAGTCCAACACCGGAAATTCCCGGGAATACTACGTTTGATATCGCTTCTGTCAGTATCGAAGAAAATGGAAATAAAGTTCCGGTAAACTATAAACTTCCTCCGGGTATTCAAAAAGAACGAGATCTGAGCGCACCTCAACTTGCAACGCTGAACGAACAATCACTTTCTCTTCGTGTTTGTGAATTAGTAGATGGTGATGCACGAGGCGCTTACAGAAATACACAATTGGATGTACGTTCATACAAGAAATTAAAAATGTTCGTCCACGCAGAATCTAATCCAACCAGTACACCACTGAACGATGGTGAATTACATGCATTCTTACGAATTGGTACAGACTTCAACGACAACTTTTACGAATACGACATTCCACTGAAAGTAACCTCACCCGGTGCAGGAACAGCTGAAGAAATCTGGCCATCGATCAACGATATGGAAATCGAACTTGATAAATTGATTTCTGCAAAACTTCTTCGCAACAATGCCATTCAAATGGGACAAGGTGTAACGCTGCTTACACCATACCGTGTTACCGATGGAAACAATACCATCATCATCAAAGGAACTCCGAACCTGAGTAATGTTCGTTCAATTATGGTTGGTATCCGGAATCCGAAGGATCCCGATGGATCCGGAAGAAATTTATGTGGTGAAGTTTGGTTCAATGAATTACGTCTGACTGATTTTGATCAATCAGGAGGATGGGCGGCAACGGCACGTATGACGGCCAAGTTAGCTGACCTTGGTACATTTTCTCTTGTAGGTTATCACAGCACTCCGAATTGGGGCGCTTTGGAAAAAAAGGTGAGTGAACGAAATCGTTTTACAAAAAGCTCTTATGACCTTTCCACAACCATTGAGTTAGGAAAATTTTTTCCGGAAAAGCTCGGATTGAAAGTTCCAATGTTCTTTGGTTACTCTGAACAAAAAATAACTCCGCAATACAATCCGCTTGATCCAGATGTATTATTCAACCGTTCACTCGATGCAACGAATAATCCGGAAGTCAGAGATTCTGTTGAGAAAAATGGACAAGATTATACCCAGCGAAAAAGTTTAAACTTTACCAATGTCAGAAAAACAAAAGTTGGTGGAAGTAAAAAGAATCATGTCTACGATGTAGAAAACCTAAACCTTACATACGCTTATACGGAAACCTATCAGCGGAACTACAACATCGAATACAGCATTGCAAAAACGTATCAAGGTATTTTAGGTTATAATTTCAACAATACATCCAAACCAATAACACCGTTTGAAAAAAGTAAATCCAAGACTCTGAATTCAAAATGGCTGAAGTTTGTAAAAGACTTTAATTTTAATCCACTTCCAACAGGACTTAATTTCCGTGCCAGTCTGGACCGAACCTATTCTGAAACACAACTGCGGAATAATACTCCGGGAATTTTATACCGATTGGATCCAACGTATGTGAAAACATTCACGATGCAAAGGAACTACGGATTGACATGGGATCTTGTCCGCGCTCTGAAAATTGATTTCAATGCAGATGCTTCCGCTATCATTGATGAACCTGCAGGACGGATTGACACCCGTGAAGAACGCGACTCCATTCGCAGAAACTTACGCAACCTCGGCCGCTTAAATCGTTACCATCATGCAACCAATATTACCTACACACTTCCATTCGCTAAGTTCCCTATTACCGATTGGATTTCAGGAAACGTACGGTATGGAGCAGATTATTCGTGGCAATCGGCACCACTGTTTTTCGACACTGCAAGGAATGTTGTAACAGCGGAAAATCCTTGGGGAAATACAATTCAGAATTCACAAACTGTTCAGTGGAATGGAAATTTCACCTTGACAACGTTGTACAATAAAGTTCCATTTCTACGAAATCTGAACAAGCCACCACAGCGTGATGGTGATAAACCAAAAACACCTGCACTTAAACTTCCGAAAGACAGTCTTCAATCAAAGAAAGATTCTACTAAGGTAAAAGGTCCATCACCGCTTGAACCGGTATTCAATGGTTTAGGAAGATTGATTACAATGGTTAAAACAATTTCAGGAACATATTCGGAGACAAACGGAATTTCTCTTCCCGGCTTTACACCAAAACCTGACTTCATCGGACAAGACTGGAATCACAGCAGTGGTGTAAATGCACCCGGACTTGCATTTCTTTTTGGAGACCAGGCCGACATTAGAATACCAGCTGTACGAAACAGGTGGTTAACCTACGATACGACGTTGAATGCATTTTACACTCGCACCAAAATGCAAAACCTAAGCGTTCGTGCAACCATTGAACCGGTGCGAAGTTTTAAAATTGAAATTTCCGGAAACAGAAATTACACATTGAATGTGAATGAAAACTTCCGCTATGTTCAATCGTCCGACAATTTCGAAAGTCTGTTCAGAACAGAAACCGGTAACTTTTCAATTTCATATCTGACCTGGAGTACGCATTTTGTTAAAGACGCAAACAACTACAGCAATAAAAACTTCCAGGAATTTGTCCGTAACAGGCAAAACATGTCCCAGTTTTTAGCCTCACAAAATCCGAATACTACAACATCGGATACAGGCTATGCTTCAGGCTATGGACCTTCTCAACCTGAAGTCTTAACCTATGCATTCCTTTCAGCATATAGCGGTAGATCTCCTTCAGCAAAGTTGACCAAACAATTTCCAACAATTCCATTACCAAACTGGAGAGTAACATACGATGGACTTTCTAAATTAAAATTCTTCCAGAAATTTTTACAGTCATTGACGTTATCACATGGATATCGTTCAATCTATAGTATCAATTCGTTTAATAGAAATCTACTCTACAAAGAGCAAGGTAATTATGCTTCTAACCGTGATACATTGACGAACTTTATTCCACGATTTGATATTCAACAGATCACCATTTCAGAACAATTGGCTCCATTGATTGGAATTGACATGACATGGAAAAATAGTTTGCAAACCCGTTTCGAAATTAAACGCGACCGGACACTGACACTTGCATATTCAAACATTCAGGTAACAGAAGTAAGAGGAACAGAATATACGGTAGGACTCGGATATAAATTTAAAAAAGTAGTGCTTCCAATTCGTCTTGGAAATGGAAAAAAACTAAGCAATGATTTGAATGTCCGTATTGATGTGAATCTCCGTGACAACAAAACCATTCTACGGAAAGTTATAGAAGGAACGAACCAGCCAAGTGCAGGTACGAAAACATTAGGTGTTAAAATTTCTGCCGACTATCCTGTCAACGATAGATTCAACGTTAGAGCGTTTTACGATTACAATGCGAACAATCCATTTGTTTCATCCAGCTATCCGACGTCAAATACCAACTTCGGAATCAGCATCCGGTTTACACTTGCTCAATAAAGTGTAAAAAGTGCGAGTCACTAAAACTTTTAAATCTTACTTCTGTTTGTTTTAATCTAACAGAAGACTTTGAAGTCTGAATTTTAAAAGATTTGTTCTAAATTTCGTACGTTTGAAAAAAAAATACTGCTATGAATTTCCCTGAAAACTTGAAGTACACCAAAGATCACGAATGGGTAAAAATTGAAGGCAATTTTGCTATCGTTGGAATTACGGATTTCGCACAGGGAGAACTGGGTGATATCGTCTACGTCGAAATCGAAACAGAAAGAGAAACCATTGCAAGTGAAGCAGTGTTCGGTACTGTAGAGGCTGTAAAAACAGTTTCCGATTTATTTATGCCGCTCTCCGGAAAAATTACAGAAGTAAATCCTGCTCTGGTGCAAAAGCCGGAAGCAGTGAATCACGACCCATATGGTACCGGCTGGATGATTAAAATTGAAATGAGTAATCCTTCTGAAGTCGATTCACTCCTTGATGTCAATACATACAAGGAACTTATTGGAGTAGCTTAATCGATGTTTAAAAAATTCGATTGGCTGGCTTCTGCATGGGCTATCATCATTCTTATTGTATGTAGTATTCCGGGTAATCAATTCCC